>CAJWMX010000097.1 GCA_913043805.1 uncultured Acidobacteriota bacterium
CCTGAACCTGGGCACGTTGTTGCTGGCCAGAGGCGCGGTGCGTCGGCACGAGGTGGGCGTGCGTCTGGCGCTGGGGGCGGGTCGAGGGGCGATTTTCAGACAGCAGCTGGCGGAAAGCGGGCTGCTGGCCGCGGCCGGCGCGGTCCTCGGTACCCTCGCCGCGGGTGGGCTCGCGAGGCTGGCCGAGACGGCGGAGCTGCCGGTGCCCGTGCCGATCGCGCTGGACCTCGCGATGGACGTCCGCGTCCTGACGTTTGCCGTCGCCGTCTCCGTGGCGGCGACACTGCTGGCCGGTGTGGCGCCAGGATGGCAAAACAGCCGGGTAGACGTGGTCGGCGCCCTGAAGTCGCGGCAACGGGGAGGCAGCTCGCGAGGGGGGCGGCTCAGGAGCGTGATGGTGGTCGGTCAGATCGCTGTGTCGGTGGTGCTGCTGGTGGTTCGTGGGTTGCTGGTGCGCGGCCTGACCGGCGCCGAGCGCGCCGAGCTTGGTCTCGACCCGGATCGGGTGCTGGCGGTCAACCTGAACCTCGACGTGCGAGGGCTCGACCCCGAGGCCGGCCGACGCCTGCAGCGACGGGTGGTGACCGAGGTCGAGGCGATCCCAGGGGTTCGCCGGGCCAGCTTCACCGACATCGTCCTGTTGACGCTGTCCAACAGCACGTCGCTGCTCTTCCGGGACGGCGCCCCCGTGCCCCCTCCTGAGGAGGCCGCACGGCTTCCGCGGGTGAACGAGAGTGCGGTCGATCCAGGACACTTCGATGTGCTGGGGATCCCGGTGCTGGCCGGCAGGGACTTCGACGAACGGGACACCGCCGGGAACCCTCCGGTTGTGTTCGTCAACCAGACCCTGGCGTCGAGGTACTGGCCCGGTGAGGACCCGGTCGGGAAACGTCTGCGCCGATTCGTGATCGGCGACGGTGGTCATCCCGTGGTGGAGGTCGTGGGACTGGTGCAAGACAGCACCTATGTCACGGTCGGAGAGGAGCCGCGCGCATTCGTATATCGGCCTTTGGCCCAGCGCTATGACGAGTCGGCGACGATGTTGGTGGCGACGGTGACAGAGCTATCGCTGGCGATGGAACCGGTACGTCAGGCGCTGGCCCGGATCGACCGTGAGCTCCCCATCATCGACTCGCGCCCGTTGACCGAGCTGACCGGGATCTCGTTGCTCCCCGCGCGGGTGGCGGCCAGCCTGTTGTCGCTGTTCGGCCTGGTCGCGCTCGCGCTGGCCGCCACGGGGCTCTACGGGGTGGTGGCCTTCCTCTCCAGGCAGCGCGCGCCCGAGCTAGGCATCCGACTTACCCTTGGGGCACGACCGACACAGATCCTGGCCACGGTGCTGGTGCCGAGCGTCCGCTGGGTGGGATGGGGCTTGCTGGTCGGTGTCGTCGTGTCGTTGCTGAGGACTCGGCTGATCGCTGGCTTCCTGTACGGAGTGTCCAGCGCCGGTCCCCTCACCTACGCCCTGGTCGCGCTGACCCTCACGTCGGTCGCGCTGCTGGCCGCGTATCTGCCTGCCCGTCGGGCGGCCCACCAGGCGCCCATGACCAGCCTCCGGACCGAGTAGCCGTATAATCGGCGCTCGGTGAAGATTACGTACATCACGGCGGGCGCCGGTGGCATGTACTGCGGAAGCTGCATCCGCGACAACACCCTGGCGACGGCACTGACACGGAAGGGCCACGACGTTACCCTGCTCCCGCTCTATACGCCGACCCGCACTGACGAAGAGAACGTCAGCCAGCAGCGGGTGTTCTTCGGTGGAATCAGCGTTTATCTTGAGCAATACGTCTCGCTCTTCCGCAAGACCCCCTGGCTGCTCGATCGGCTGTGGGAGTCGCCTTGGCTGCTGAAGGCGGTGTCGGGCCGGGCCGTCGGCACCAGCCCGACGCAGCTCGGATCGCTGACCGTGTCGGTGCTGGAAGGCACACATGGGCACCAACGGAAGGAGCTCGACAAGCTGGTGCACTGGCTGAAGGGCCAGCCCCGGCCCGATGTGCTCGACATCTCGAACTCCATGCTGATCGCCATCGCCGAGCCACTGAAGCAGGCGCTGGGCTGCCCGATCAACTGCACGTTGCAGGGCGAGAACATCTTCATGGACGGGCTGCTCGAGCCGTATCGTGGCCGGGCCAAGGAGCTGATCCGCTCGCACGTCGAGCACGTCGACTCGTTCGTGGCGGTCAGCGACTACTACGCGGGCTACATGAGCCGGTATCTGCAGATTCCGGGCGCCAAGATGCGGGTGGTGCCGCTCGGCGTGAACATTGACCGCTTCCAGCCGGCTCCAGGACCGAGCAACGGGCGGCTCACCATGGGCTATCTGGGGCGGATCGCCCCGGAGAAGGGCATCCATCTTCTGTGCGACGCCTTCCGAGATCTACGGGAGCGAGGGGCGCTGGCCGACTGCCGGGTAGAACTGGCCGGTTACCTCGGGCCCGAGCACAACGCCTACTGGCAGTCGATCGAACGTGAGGTCAAGAGCTGGGGGCTGTCGGACGACGTCCACTACCGGGGAGAGCTGGATCTCGACGCCAAGGTAGCGTTCCTCCAGGGGCTGGACCTCTTCGTGGTGCCGGCCGTCTACGACGATCCGAAGGGGATGTCGTTGATCGAGGCGATGGCGTGCGGGGTGCCGGTGGTGGCGCCTCGCCGAGGCACCTACACCGAGATGCTCGAGCGCACCGGCGGCGGGGTGCTAGTCGACCCAGAGAACCTCGAGCAGCTGGAAGAGACGCTTGAACAGCTGAGCGGCGACCCCGAGCGCCTGGCTGAGCTCGGCCGCAGTGCCCGTGCCGGTATCGAGGAACACTACGGCACCGACGAGATGGCCACGCGCACGCTCGACGTCTATGAGCGGCTCGTTCCCACGTCCTGAGTCGACGATCCCGGCCACCAGGCCCAGGCCAGCACTCCCACCAGGACCACCCCGAGCCACCGCTGCGGGCCGGGGACGAAGATCACCGCCCCGTTCACGATCATGAAGAAGAAGAAACCTCGGGCGGCGTGCCCGACCCAGCGCGCCCGGTGCATGTAGCCCTCGTGATCCCGCCAGCACCACATCAGCTCCCCGAGCCACACAAGCCCGAACAAGTAGTTCACATACAACCCACCGCCCCAGTCGAATCCAGTCAATTCGGCGGTCTGGGCCGCGGTGGCCGCGTACCCCACCGCGTGGCTCCACTCGTAGTGGGTGCCGAAGGCCAGCAGCGCGTGCGTGACGAAGAGCACCCAGCCGGCGAGTGAGAGTTGAAACGACCGCGCGGACCAGCCGTTCGCCCCCACCTGCGCGCTGGCGAAGAGCCCGAGTGCCAGCCAGATCGTCACCCGCGTGAGCAGATCGCCCATCGCGATATAATCCCGCGTTTCTTCCTAATCGGCGGTGCAATCCGGATGAGCGACAGCCCCCGCTATAGTCTCCTCGAACCCCTCGGCGCTGGCGGTATGGGCGAGGTCCATCTCGCTGAGGACACCCAGCTTGGCCGGAAGGTGGCCATCAAGTTCCTGACTGAAGAGCTGGAGCAGGACGCCACGGCCCGGGAGCGTCTGCTGCGGGAGGCGCGGTCGGCGGCAGCGCTCGATCATCCCTACATCTGTCAGGTCCACGAGATCGCCGAGATCGAGGGGCGCACCGGCATCGTGATGGAGCACGTCTCGGGCGAGACGCTCGAGCAGTTGCTGAAGCGCTCATTGCCTGACACCCGGTGGTCGGTGGAGCTGGCCGGCGAGGTGCCGAGGCGCTGGAGGCGGCGCACAAGCGCCGGTTCGTACACCGGGACCTGAAGCCGGCCAACGTGATGATTACCGACGACGGGCACGTGAAGGTCATGGACTTCGGCCTGGCGAAGCCGTTGGCCGACGGCGGCCAGGCGGACGAGGGCGACACCACCGCCGGTTCGCTCACCGGGTCGGGCGTTCGGGTTGGCACGCCGGCGTACATGTCGCCAGAGCAACTAGTGGGCGGCGCGGTCGATGAGCGCTCAGACATCTTCGCCTTCGGCGTGCCGGTCTACGAGTTGCTCGCGGGCGTGCATCCGTTCCGGCGATCGAGTCAGAGCGCATCGGCGAACTTGGCGCGGTGGCGATCATCCGAATGGGCCGGGCTGTGCATTCGATCTCCCGAGACGGAGACCTCGACGCTTTCGAGTCGTTCGCTCGCTGGTTCATCGACTTCAACGAACGCAACGACTTTCCGTGGATGCTGGCCGGTGCCTCCTGGTTGGGATTGACGATCTTCTGGCGAGGCGACTGGGAGGCGGCCCGGGCACATGTCGCTCAGTCCGTGGATTTCCAGCGTCAGATGCGCTATCCGCACACCGCCTGGAGTGTCTGGTCGAATGCGGTGATGGTGGCCGCCTACACCGGCGACGGTGATGTTGCCGCGCCGCTCGATGAGCGTGCTCCCGAGCTGCCGCGTCCGGGGCAGCGGAACTCGAGCGGAGCCTGGGGGCTGGCGTTCAAGACCATCGAGGCAGCAGCGCTGATCGGTCAGCGGCAGCGTGCGGCATCACTCTATCCGCTCGTCCTCGAGGCGCTCGATACGAGCACGGTCGCCGACTTCCAGTCGATGGACCTGCTGGAGAAGGCGGCTGGCACCGCCGCTGGCGCCGCGGGCGAGTGGGATGTCGCCGAGGAACACTTCTGCACGGCTCTTCGACAGGCTGAGGAGCTGCCCCACCTGATCGCCCAGCCGGAGGTGCGCCGCTGGTATGCGCGGATGCTCATCGACCGCGATGGCTCTGGCGACCGCGACCATGCGCGGACACTGCTTGGCGAGGCGATGACCCGGTACGACGAGCGGGGCATGCCGAAGCATGTCCAGATGGCCGTCGACCTCCGAGCGGCCATCACGTAGCTCCGTCCGATGTCGGATCGGCTACCATCCCCGGATGCTCAGAGTGCCCCGGCTTCTTGCTCCAGTCCTCTGCTCCCTTTTCCTCGTCGCTGCCTGTGGCGATGGCGAGGCCCCGACCGGCGACGCGCCAGCGGGTGACGCCGAGCAGACCGCGGCCGGCCCGGCTCCGGTCCGGCTCTACATCTTCGATTGCGGCACCCTGGAGATCGCCGACGTTGGGCGCTTCTCGCTCATGCCGGACGAGGCATCCACGAACGAGCTCTCGGTACCGTGCTATCTCGTCGAGCATCGCGAGGGGCGGTTGCTCTGGGACGCCGGGCTGCCGGACGAGTGGGCGGCGCGGTCGCCGTTCACGCAGGAGAACGGCACCGTCACCACGGTCGAACGCACGCTGGCGGCGCAGCTCGAGGAGCTACGACTCACGCCGGCCGACATCGACTATCTGGCGATGTCGCACATGCACTACGACCATTCGGGGAATGCCAACATGTTCGCCGGGTCCGAGTGGCTCGTGCAGCGGCCCGAGCACGAGGCGGCGTTTGGTGGCGCTGGCGGGTTCGTCGACCAGAGTCTGTTTGGCGACCTTGAGACCGCCGAGACGCGGCTCCTCGATGGCGACCACGATGTGTTCGGCGACGGGAGCGTCGTGATCAAGTCAGCCCCCGGCCACACGCCGGGGCATCAGGTGCTGTTCGTGAATCTGGTCGATCCGGGCCCGGTTGTGCTCAGTGGCGACCTATACCACTTTCCCGAGAACCGCCAGTTGAAGCGGGTGCCCCTTTTCAACTTCGACGAACAACAGACGCTCGACTCGATGGATCTGATCGAGGACTTCATGTCGGAAATGGGCGCCCGGATGTGGATCCAGCACGACTCGGCTGCTTACGCGCTGTTGCGCAAGTCGCCCGAGTTCTACGAGTAGGTCTGGCGCAGCCGGTAAGTCAATCCCGGGGATCCTGCGGGTCTCCGGGTCCCAGTCCGAACTCCGCGAGAGTTGGCAGGTCACGGTCGCGAGCGGACACGATGGGGTCGCTCACCGGCCACTCGATTCCCACGTCCGGGTCGTTCCACGAGATGCCACCCTCGCCGTCGGGGTTGTAGGGGGCGTCCACCTTGTAGAGCAGGTCCGCGGGGCTATCGTCCAGCACGGCGAACCCGTGGGCGAATCCGGGCGGCACCCACAGCAGGCGGCCGTTCATGTCAGACAACTCGGTGGTGAAGGTCTGGCCGAAGGTGGTCGAGTCGGGCCGGATGTCCAGCACCACGTCGAATATCCGCCCCCGTGTCACCCCCACCAGCTTCCCCTGTGCCGGCGTATGCTGGTAGTGCAGCCCTCGCACCACCCCCGGACGCGACCGCGAGTGGTTGTCTTGCACGAAGTCGGTCGGGAGGCCTGCGGCCTTGAACTCGTCGAGGTTGAACCGCTCGACAAAAAAGCCGCGTTCGTCTCCGTGAACGTCGAGTTCGACCAGCAGCAGGCCGTGAAGGTCGAGGGGTGTGATGTGCATGAGGTCGAGCCGCCGGAATCCGGTCCCGACGCTGGTCGACATCATAGCGCATGGGGCTCGCTCCGGCGCGCCTTGACACGCTGCCTGCATGCGGGTGTGATTGGTGTTCCCGGCGACCGATGCAGCCCCCTTTGGAGAAGACACGAGATGGCGATCGCGGATGCGTTTATCGGCGAAATCGATCAGGAAGCGGCGACCACCCGCCTGGTGCTCGAACGGGTGCCTGCCGACAAGCTGACCTGGAAGCCGCACGAGAAATCGATGTCGCTCGGGCAGCTCGCGCTGCACGTGGCAACGGTGCCCGGCACGGTGGCCGACCTCGCGAAGAAGAACCCAGCGCCTCCGCCCGAGTCGTTCGAGCAGACCCCGGCCTAGTCGGTGGACGAATTGCTGCCGGCGCTCGACCGAGCGGTGGCCAACACCAAGGAGACCCTGGCCGGGTTCGACGACGCCGCGATGATGGAATCCTGGAGCGTCAAGGCGGGCGACCAGACGCTGCTCGAGCTGCCCCGCGTCGGGCTCATCCGCGCCATCATGTTGAACCACTGGTACCACCATCGGGGACAGCTGTCGGTCTACCTGCGGCTGCTCGATGTGCCGGTGCCTTCGATCTACGGTCCGAGCGCCGACGAGAACCCGTTCATGTAGGACGAAGAAGTCAGAAGACAGAAGTCAGAAGACGGGGCGGGCCGATGATGATGCGATGCGTCGTTGCCGTGGTCGCGGTGCTGCTGGTGGGAGCGTCTTTCGCCGAGGCCCAGGAGCGGGTTGACTTGCTCCTGCACAGCGGCAAGAGCTTCGCGGCCGACGAGCTGCTGTCGACCTATTCGGCGGTCGCGATACGAGCCGAACGGATCGTCGCGCTGGGCGGCGCCGAGCTGGCCGAGCGATACGAGGCCGAGCGGACCATTGATCTGGCCGGTCGGTTCGTCACGCCCGGCTTCATCGACACCCACATCCACATCAGCGGCGACCCCGAACGCTGGGTCGATCTGTCCGGGCTCGAGTCGATGTCCGAGTTGAAGGCTCGGGTCACCCGCAAAGCCGAGCAGTTGGGCTCGGGAGAGTGGATCACCGGCTACGGGTGGTCGGAGGATGAACTCGCCGAGCAGCGCCGACCTCTGCGGTGGGATCTCGACGATGCCACGCCGGTTAACCCGGTGGTCTTGACGCGCGCCGGAAGCCACAGCTCGGTGGCCAGTTCACTGGCGCTCGAGGCGGCCGGGTTGTTACCCGATTCGCAGACGCCGCCAGGCGGCATCATCGAGGTGGACGACCAGGGCCGGATGAACGGCATCCTGCGTGAGGGCGCGCAGGGGCTGGTGAGCCGCCTCGCGCCGGATCCCACGCCCGAGGAGCTCCGGGTCAGCTTCGTCCAGAACCTTCGGAGTCTCCTGGAACTCGGCATCACCGGCCTGATCCAGGCCGGCGTTGGATCGTGCGGCTACGACGACTGGGCCTCGGTCTACGAGGAATATCGGGGCGAGTTGCCGCGTGCGGCGGTGCAGTTCCGGGTACCGACGAACCCGGAACGGGCCATCAGCATGCTCGAGGGCTTCGGGCGGAAGACCGGTGATGGCGACGAGTGGTTCCGCGTCGGACCGGTGAAGTTCTTCGTCGATGGGGGCTACACCGGAGCGGCGGCCTGGACGCTCGAGCCCTACAAAGGGCAACCGGACTACTACGGCACCGGGGCCCTGATCGACGAGGCGGGCCTCTACGAGATTTCGAAGGCGGCCCATGACCGCGGCTGGCAGATGGGTTTCCACACCATCGGCGACGCGGCCATCAAGCTGACGGTCGACGTCTGGTCCAGGCTGCTCAGCGAATCGCCGAGGTTCGACCATCGTCACTACTTCAATCACTTCACCGTCCGGCCGCCGGCCGCGACGATGCAGGCGATGGCGGCGCACAACATCCACATCGCCCAGCAGCCCAATTTCACCTACACGCTCGAGGGCCGCTATGCCGAGCATCTGGACGGAGAGCGCTACCAGACCAACAACCCGCTGCGTTCCCCGATGAGTCACGGTGTGTTCGTCGCGCTCGGGTCCGACATCCTCCCCATCGGGCCGATGGTGGGACTCTATGCCGCGGTCACGCGGAAGGGAATGAGTGGAGATGTGGTGGGCGCGGGTGAGGCGCTCACCATGCCGGAGGCGATTGTCGGCTACACCCGGCTCGCTGCCCATCTGACGTTCGAAGAGGACGAGAAGGGGAGTCTCGAGGTGGGGAAGCTGGCCGATCTCGTCGTGCTCTCCCAGGACCTGCTGACCGTCGATCCCGATCGCGTTCTCGAGACGGACGTCGAGATGACCGTGCTGGGCGGACGCGTGGTCTACGAACGCTGACGATGGGCCGTCGGGCGGTGGTAGGATGGCCCGCACACA
>CAJWMX010000098.1 GCA_913043805.1 uncultured Acidobacteriota bacterium
CCGCCGTCCTCCGTGCCCTGAAAGACGAGGTCGCCCGCGGTGACGACGCTTCCACTCGAGGCGCCAAAGGTGACCGAGGGCAGGATCTGCTGCCACGCCTCTTCGCCGCTCGCTGGCTCGTAGGCCGTCAGGGTCGTCGTCCTCTCGAACTCGGGCACCCGGTTCAGCTCGTCGATGTCGAACCCGGGCACGTGGCCGCCACCCTGCCCCAGCACCAGACTGTCTCCGACCGGTTTCACGAGGAGCGACACGCCCGCGTTCTTGCCGGTCACGTAGAGCAGGCCGGTCCGCGGGCTGAACGACGGTGCCCCGAAGCTCGACCCGCCATGCGCGACGAGGAAGTGCTCGTCGGTGGCATAGGGCCAGTACATGGGCCGGGACTGCGCCCGGAGCTCGGGGTCGTCGAAGTGGAGATACGTCGCGCAGAATGGCGTCATCTGGACACCACGCGCGTTGTAGGGGATCGGCTGCGTCGGGTAGACCACCTCACCTGGCACGTTCGAGCGGGTCTCGACCGGGGTCTCGACCATCGGGTTGATCGGCTCTCCCGTGTCGCGGTGCCACATGTATAGCAGGCAGTTTTTGCCGGCCGCGGCGATTCCCTTGATCGTTTCGCCGTTGGCGCCGGTCACGTCGAACAGCGTGGGGCCGGTGATGTTGTCCCAGTCCCAGAGGTCGTGATGGATCGTCTGGTAATACCAGCGAATCGCACCAGTTTCCAGATCCAGCGCGATCGTCGAGTTCGTGAACAGGTTTTTCCCGGGGCGGGCCGAGCCGTCGTAGGGCGGCATCGGGTTCGCGGCGTTGACGTACACCATGCCCAGCTCGGCGTCGATGGCGGGCTGGGTCCAGATGCCGCCCCCGGCCTTGTCTCCATCGCCCCAGGTCGGGGCGGCAATCTCGTAGCCTTCGTCCTGCGGTCGCTGCGGCACCGTGTTGAACACCCACTTGATCGCCCCGGTGTCGGCGTTGGCCGCCACCACTAGGCCACCCGGGATGTTGCCCTCGGAGATGGCTGAGCCGACATAGAGCGTCCCGTCGTGGTAGGCGGGTGAACTGTTGATGCGGTAGCGCATCGAAAGCGCGTCGAACCCGGGCGGGTAGGCGTCCGGGTACTTGTGCTGCAGAGCCAGGCTCAGCACCGGGAGGACGCCGCCGTCACCGAACTCCTCGACGAGCTCACCCGACTCGGCGTCGGTCGCCACCAGCTGGTCGCCGTGGTACGAGTAGATGCGTCCATCCACATGCAGCGGTCCGCGAACGGTGCCGCCGGTCATGTCAGGGACCTCGCTGGTCCAGACCGACTCGCCCGTCACCGCGTTGATGGCGAAAACCGAATCCCGGCCGTGTAGATACATCACGCCATCGACCACCAGCGGTGTGACCTGTCTGACGTTGATCGTGCTCGGCACTTCGAACGACCACAGATGCTCCAGCTGACCGACGTTCGTCGTATTGATCTGATCAAGCTCCGAGAACCGTTGGTTGTACTGGTCGAGGTTGTTGCTCTCCCAGTTGGTCTGGCTCTGGCTGGCGATGATCGAGGGCGCGTCCCCTCCGGTGGTAATCCTCGCCTGCGCCGCCGCGGTGGTAGGGAGGAGGCCCGCGATGCCGGCCGCGAGTAGGGTCAACGCCCGATTCGAACCCAGATCTGTGAATAGTCGCATGGTGTGTCCTCTGCGCCTCGTCGTGGCACGTTACCGTAGCTCGTCCGTCCGAGCTCCGAGTAGGATGTTCAGCAGGCCGTAGTTCCCCTCGTGACACGCATACTCGAACAGCGGTTCGTCGATGCGCTGCATCGGGAACCGGACCGTGAAATCCCGCGTGAAGATTGTCGGGTCGTCGACCGTGTACTCGTACTGCAGTGTCTCGTTGTCGAGACGGCGGAACCGCTCGGTAAGGGTCATCGTCGAGCCTGTCCCGATCGCGACCCTGGAGTTGGGTTCGTAACTGGCTCTCAGATCGCTGAAATTCGTCGTGACGACCACCAGCGTGTCGCCATCCCAGTGCCCGCGTGACTGCCCGGCCCACTGCTGGATCTTGTCCGGGATCTGCGGACGGTCGTCCAACGGGACGATCCGCGCGTCGTGCACCATTTCGTTGTAGATGACGACGGTGTCCGGCGTCTGGAACAGCTGCATGTAGTTGTTGTAGCCGCCCTGGATCATCGGCGGGCCGGCGTTGAAGCCGACCAGGCAACGTTCCGCGAGACCGCGGTCCTCGGGATGGTCGACCCCTGCACCGACGGTCCGCACGCGCACCGGCCGGCTCATCGGCAGGTCCTCGAACGGGGAGCCAACCTGGTGCATCGTTTCCCCGGCGGCTGTCAGCGCGGGGAGCCGGCCATCGGGCGGATCGATGACGAGCGACGTCTGGTTCCCCGCGACGTTGGTGCCGCGGTCGAACCAGAACTCGTTGTACCCGCCCACCGCCTGGCCGCCGGCGGCGCCCTCGCCACCCACCGGCAGCGGCACGGTCCGCACTTCGCTGGGTGCCAGGCCACGATTGCGACGCTCGGTCGCTCCCGCCTCGATCTCGGCCGCCTCTTCGTCGGTCAGGAGAGCGCGGTCGGAGAGATCTTCTGGCCGCTCCAGCGGTGTCACCGTGCGGAAGTCCCACACGCCTTGCAGGTCGGGTCGGCCATCCGGCGTCCGGGGCGGCGATTCCGTCTGGCCCGCCGCGGGCATCGCTAGCAGGAGCCCCATCGTCACCCACGCGAAGACACTACTCTTGCGCACTCGCACCTCCAGCCCGATACGATACCCGACGACCGGCGGCCACGGCCACAGTCCGCTACCCCACCGAAGGCGACGGCGCGACTCTACCGATCGGGCCGGTGTCGTAGTCGCCGGGGGCTCACCTCAGCGCGTGTGATCTTCGAGTAGCCGATTCCACGCCCGGGACTTGCTGCTGTATTCCTCCTGGCAGCTCGCCGCCCGTTGTTCCGGGAGCAGGTCAGGATCCAGGAAACCGGCGTACCCGTTCGGGTTGCTCCCGTACATCAGGCACGCGATGCTCACCATGCACTGCTAATCGAACGAGTGGACGTCTCAGTACGGCACGGTCGAACCGTTCCGCGCCCATGCCCCGAACGTGTCGATGGCTGTCGCAACCCACTGTTCGGTGTCGGTCTCCCCAGCAATCAACATGATCGTGGCCAGTTCGTCGACCGCGTCCTCTTCACGACCGGTCAGCGGAAGGTCGAGGAGGTCGCGAAAGGCGTGGCCCAGCTCATGGAGGTAGATGAAGACTCCGGCGCCAATGACGGCTTCGACGTGCTCCTCGTCCGTTGTCGAAGGATCGTCGAGCAGCTCGTAGCACATGATTACCAGCCGCTGGTTCGGGTCGTAGAACGCGTTCAGCTCACCACATTCGGCAAAGACACTCTCCAGGTCGGTGGGGGGCTGCGCGCAGGCACGGCAGGCCGGATCGGAGAGGCAGATCGTGCCGAGGGTTAGGTCACGGTCGAGATTCGGCGCCTGATCAGGGCCGAAGCCGTTGATGATCGCCTGCCCCTGCTCGATGATCGACTGGCCCTGCTCGATCATGTCGAGCACCTGGCCGGTGAGCTCGGCGAAGCTATCCAGGTCGCCTTGGAGCTGTTCGGCAAGGTTTCCGAGCAGGTCCATCCCGCCGCCGGCGGTGGTGTTGTCCGCCCAGACCGACCCGGCCGCCATCATCAAGATGGTCGCGCCCTAGACCAGTCGTTTCTTCATCGAACCGCCGCGGCGTCGACGTCTGTCACTCGAGGTCATCAGTTCCTCCTCCATCTGGCACCTAGCTTAGCCAGCGGGTAGGGCACGGGCTGTTGACCCCCGTCACGTCCGAACCGTGATCCAGGTCACGCCGCGGAGTAGCATGTCGCCAATGACCGTCGTCCTGATTCCCTCGGTCTTCAGCGCTCCCGGTCGTGATGGCGATTTCAGCTGGATGGTCCGGCAGCCTCGCTGGGCCAACACGTTGTTCGTCTTCAACGACAACGAGAGCCAGTCGCAGGCGTTCCTGGCGGACGTGGCCAGCGGGGCTGTCAGCCCGACCTCGGCCGCCTGCCAGGCCGGTGGCGGCAATGCCGTGGTCCGGCCGTTTCAGTGTCGCCAGCCGCCGCGCGCCGCGGGCGTTCCCACCGGTCCCGGCTACGCGAGCCTGACCGAACATGCCGGGCGGTGGATCGACGCCGCCATCGCCCACATCGACGCCGTGCTGGCGTCAGGCGAGTATGCAGAAGTCGTCTACAGCGCGAGCCGTACCGATCCCAGCGTGCTGGGTCACGGCATCTTCGAGGTGGGTGACGAGGTGCTGCGGTATATCCCGGCCCGGCTCGCGCAGGTCGTGGCCCGGATCAACGGGTGCTAGGCGCGCGGCCTCAATACGCGTCCAGGCCCTCGGTCAGCTCGATGTAGGTGCCGTCCGGGTCGGTCAGGAAGGCATAGCCGATATCTAGCTCTTCGGAACGGGCATACGGCCGGTCGAAGACGACGCCCTTCGCTTCGAGGCGTCGGCACAGCGCCTCGAGATTGTCGACCTCGAAGCCGATGTGGTCGAGGCTGCGGCCCCTGGTACCGGCGTTCTGCGCTGTCTCCGAGAAACGCAGGTTCACGCCGGGGAGATCAGCCACCTTGAAGTTCCCGTTCATGCCCGGGACCGCATCGAACATCTCCACATACCAGGCGCGCAGGCTATCGACGTCCGGCGTATTGAAGTGGATGTGATGATGCTGAATCGGCATCGATTGCGTCCGGTTGCCCATGATCTCGACCTTGATGTCGTCGGGGCCAAGGACGTAGCCCAGGCAGTAGGTACCGCCCACAGGGCAGTAGACGCCGTCTTGCACGTCGGCATCCGGCAGCTCTCGCTCGGTGATCAACGGGTAACCCGCGTCGCGCAGACCGGTGAGTGTGGCGCTGGCGTCGGGTACCCAGAAGCCGACGTGGTTGATGATCGACCCGATCGTGCCGCCCGATGGCGCCTGCTCGGTCAGGAACACGAGCGCGTTCAGGAACTTGAAGATCTCACTGCCGGCGAATGTGGTCCGTGTTCCGCCGAGCGCATCGCCCCAGAACCGCTCCTGCGCGGCGCGGTCGGTGATATTGAAGTGATGATGGCCGTGGACGATCGGGCCCTCACTGGCCCAGTCCGACTGGGCTCGGGCGGTGGCCGCGCCACCGGCACCAAGCACGACCACGAGAGTCAACACACCAATACCGGTCACCGTTCGCGTCATCTGCCCGCTCCCTTCACCGCCCGCGACCTCGCAGCGGCGCCTATGTGTCTGTCTGGTTGAACGCCGCGCGGAGCTTGTCGGCCATCGAACCGAAGCTGTTCTCCTGCGCGGCGTCCTGACGCGAGGCGTAGGCCTCGGCGTCGTCCCGCTCCTCGGCCGTGCGGATCGCCTTCCGGCTCAGCCTGATGCGTTGCGTCTCGGCGTCGATCTCCAGCACTACCACCACGATGTCGCTGCCGATCGGGAACCGTTTTGTCAGATCGGTGCCGTGCGGTGTGTCTGTCTCCTCATTCGGCAAGAGCCCGATGCGTCCCGGGCCAAGAAAGACGAACACACCGTAGCGCTCATGACCGTGGACGGTCCCGGTGACCCGCGCGCCCGCGGCCAGGGCCACCGCCGGCGCCGAGCCTTCCGCCGCCACCGCGACGCCAATCCGCTTCTTGTCGACGTCGACCGAGAGGATGTCGACATCCACCGGCTCGTCGACCGTCACGCTGTCCCGCCAGGGGTCACGCCGGCCGGAGGGGGGGAATGTGGACAGGTGGGCGAGCGCCTCGATACCCGGCTCGATCTCGACGAAGACGCCGAAGTCAGCGATGCGCGTCACCGTGGCCCGGTGACGCTGCCCGGCGGCGTAGGTGTTGCCGGCCCTGGCCCAGGGATCTGGCTGCAGCTGTCTGGTCCCGAGCGAGATCTTGCCTTGTTCGTTGTCGACACCCAGGACCCGGACCGTGATCTCGTCGCCCGGTTGCACCACGGTGGCCGGGTCCGAGACCCGCGACCAGCCCATCTCCGATACGTGGAGCAGCCCCTGGATTCCTCCCCCGAGATCCACGAACGCGCCGTAGGGGCGGACGGACGCGACACGGCCCGGGAGGTCGGCGCCGGGAACGATGGTCTTGCGGACGTCGGCTTCCTGCTCCCGTTCTACGTCCTCGATCAGTGCCCGTCGGGAGACGACGACATTCCTTCCGTCCTCGGCGTACTCGGTGATCTTGAAGGTGTAGATTTGGCCGACGTGCTCCTCCGGGTCGGTGGTGAAGCCCCTCTCAATCTGTGAGATCGGGCAGAACGCCCGTTGCCCGCCGATGCGCACGTCATAGCCGCCCTTGTTCGCCTCTTCGACCCGACCCTCCACCGGGAGTCCGGCGTGATAGGCGTCCTCCAGCTGGCGGCGGTTGGCAGCCTTCTGGGCGAGCTTGCGTGACAGCTTCACCCCGTCGCCGGTCGACACCACCACTCCCTCGACGGTGTCGCCGAGGGCCACGGTGAGCTCACCCTCGTCGTCACGGAGCTCGGGGATGTCCATCGTGGCTTCGCTCTTGCCGCCCACATCGATGAACACGACGTCCCGTCCGATCAGGACGACAACGCCCTCGACCGCTTGCCCGGTCTTGAAGACCCTGGGCTCGGCCGATGCCTCGAACAGGGCGGCGAAGTCCACATCGCCGGCGAGATTCGGTAGGGCTTCATCATCGGCTGCCATGGTCACTCTCCCGGCACGAGCTTACACCGCGACCCGCGACCCCTGGCGGGCTGAGCTGGGGACTCGGCCCTTCACGCCCGTTAGGGGACGCTCGGCAGCGGTACCGTGAACCAGAACGTGCTTCCGACGCCCTCGGTCGTCTCGACCCCGATCTCGCCGCCCAACGCCTCGACGATCTGCTTGGAGATGGCGAGTCCCAGACCGGTGCCGGCGGACCGACGGGTGGGTGAGTCGTCGGCCTGCGTGAACGGTTCGAACAGGGTGGCGACCCGGTCGCTGGGGATGCTGTGGCCGGTGTCTCGCACCGACACGCGGAGGTCCACGACGTCGTTTTCAGCCGCGGTGGCTTCGACCGCTAGCTCGATCCCGCCCTGTTCTGTGAACTTGACGGCGTTTCCGACGAGGTTGTGCAGCAGTTGCTGAAGCCGGCGCCGGTCGGAATGCACCGTCGTGGGGAGCCCCTCGGCCAGGACCGCGACAAACTCGAGCCCCTTCTCGGTCGCCGTGCTTCGCTGGACGTCGATGACGGCTCCTATGGTGGCGGGCAGGTCGAAAGGAATGATGGCCGCCACCGTCCATCGAGGCCCCTACGACCAGGTCTCACCCGCCTATCATGCCGTCACCAGCTGGATCTCGGAGAACGGCTACGAGATCGCCGGCCCACCGCGCGAGACCTATCTGAACGATCCCCGCACGGTGGTGCCCGAGGAGTTGCTCACGAGGGTCGAGTTTCCCGTGTGCGCCGCGACAGCGTAGGGGCGCGGCGGCGACCTGCTCCTCGCCGTCAGTTCGTGGGAAGGGCGAAGGCGATGATCTCGTCGTTGGTGACGTCCGACCCGGTCAGTCCGCCGCCGGTGCTGATGATGGTGACGAACTGCCGGCCATCGTCACCGAGGTACGTGATCGGCGTCGCCTGTATCGATGACGCCAGACGGATCTCCCAGAGCTGCTCGCCGGTCGCGGTGGCGAAGGCTCGGAACCTGAAGTCGTCGGTCCCGCCGACGAAGGTCAGCCCGCTCGCGGTCAGGATGACACCGCCGGTGCTGGGTCGGCCGGTGTCCCGCATGCCCGGGGGCAGCATGTCGGAGACCCCGAAGGTTCTCCGATAGGCGATGTCGCCGGTGGACATGTCGACCGCGACCAGTTCGCCCCAAGGCGTCGGTCCGCACGGCAGCTTCCGGTCGGCGTCACCGAACCGGCGCAACCCCGCCAGGGGACCCGAGTTGAACCAGGTGCCGTTGGGCCGTTGCACCAGGCGCATCGGTTGGAACAGGTTCGTGACGTTCGAGATGAACAGTCCGAGCTCGGGGTCGTAGGCGGGGCCCCAATAGTTGATGCCGCCCGCCGGCCCGGGTGGAGAGATGCTGTACTGATTGACGGCAATCGGCATGTAGGGGCCACCCAGCTTCATGTCGTTGTCGTCCACCATCCGCTCGCAGTAGGCCTGGTGCTCGGGCTCTCCTTTGTAGAGGTTGTCGCGGGAGATGGTCATCTGCGCCAGCGGCTCCGGTTTGACCGGGAAGGGCTGGGTGGGCGCGGCGAACTCTCCGGCGAGATCGCTCGGTGGCACCGGGCGCTCCTCGACCGGGATGATCGGTTCCCCGGTGACCCGGTTCAGGGTGAAGAGCAGCCCGGACTTGTTGACGGCCAGGAGCGCCGGGATGGTCTCGCCATCTCGCTCCAGGTCCACCACGAGTGGCGCCGACTGCGCGTCGTAATCCCAGATGTCGTGGTGCACGAACTGGAAGTGCCAGAGATACTCGCCATTGTCGGCGTTGACGGCCACGATCGAGGAAGAGAACAGGTTGTCACCGGGGCGGTCGACGCCGACCCGGTCGTCGTTCGGGGCGCCGATGGGCATATAGAGAATGCCGCGCTCGGCGTCGAGCGACATGTAGCCCCAGACGTTGACTCCGGAACGGTCTCTCGCGCTGTCGCCAGCCCAGGAGTCGTAGCCGAACTCGTCGGGTCGCGGCACCGTGTGGAACGTCCACACCAGCTCCCCGGTCCGCGCGTCCCAGGCCCGAGTGTCGC
>CAJWMX010000099.1 GCA_913043805.1 uncultured Acidobacteriota bacterium
AAGAGCGTCAACCGCTCGAGCCGATCGAGATGTCCAACGTCCTCGTTGAGCGTACCGTCGCGATCCAGGAAGACCGCCGGCCTCATATCGACGCTCCTGCCTGCTGATCCAATCCGTCACTCACGGCTTCGAAGACCTGGCTGGTGGTAATGCGACGCATACAACGATGATCGATCGGGCAATCACGAAAGAAGCAAGGACGACAGCGAACCGACCGACTCAACACGGCATGCGATCCGACCGGCGCGGTCAGCCGCTCATCGGTCGGACCGAAGAGCGCGGTCACCCGGACGCCGAGGGCAGCGGCGAGATGCATCGCCCCAGAGTCGCTGGAGATGAACGCGTGACAACTCGCGAGCACGCCGATCAGCTCGGAGAGATCGGTGCGGCCAATCAGGTTGAGGACGCCGTCCCGCACCGCGCTGTCCTGCGGGAGCGAGGATTCTATCGCATAGCCCGCATCGCGATCGTGCGCGCTCCCGACCAACACCACCTGCAGGTGACGGTCCGCGACCAGCCGGCCGAGGACGTCGGCGTAGCTCGTCGGATGCCAGCGCTTCGCGTGCCCGTAGGCGGCACCCGGCGCTACCCCCACCAGCGGCCGACGGAGATCGAGCCCGGCCCCCTGGAGCAATATCCTGCCGAGGCGGGTCATCCGGCCCGTGGGCGCCAGACGCGGCACGGGCGCCGCGGGCAGGAAGTTCAAGTCGTTGTTCGACCCGCCGCGGGCGTCACGCCGACCCCCTCGACCAGCGTCTGATAGTAGGCCGTCAGGTGACGATGCGGACGTGACGGCGGACGTGGCACGGCACGGGACAGGATGAACCGACGGACCGGCCCGGTGTAGCCCCAGCGCTCGGGAATACCGGCGCGGCGGGCGGCCCAGGCCGACCCGAAGGAGTTGGGCAGCAGCAGCACACGATCGAACTGGCCCTCGCGAAGCGTCGCCACCTCCGCCCGCAGCCGGGCCACGCCGCCGGGCACGGCGCGATCGAGCGGAACGATCTCATCGATGGACCCGACGGCGCTCAGCAGCGGAGCAAAGGCGGCTGGCGCAGCCGCCACCAGCGTGGCGTCGCGTTGGTGGGCCCGCAGGGCGGTGAACACCGGCAGGGCCATGACCAGATCGCCCAACCAGTTGGGGGTGCGGACCAGGAAGCGCATCCGTGTCACTTCCCTCCACAAGCCGCCGCGGGGGGCGCCGACTCGACAGACGCAGTCGGAGGCGGCTCGACGACCTCATCGGCGACCCGCCAGCGCCGGTGCATCCACAGCCACAGCTCCGGGTAGCGACGGACGTACATCTCCAGCACATCGGTGCAGCGCTGGGTGAGCAGCCGGACGGCGTCCGGGTCATCCGGATCCGGCCGGTCGACGGGAGCCTCGTAGATCAAGCGATAGCGACCGTCCGGCAGCGGCAACGCGAACACCGGAATCACCGGAACGTCGGTACGCAGCGCCAGCACGGCGATCGCAGAGGTCGTGGCCGCCGGACGATTGAAGAAATCCACGACGATCGCGCTGCGGTCCTGCATGTGCTGGTCGATCATCATGCCGACCGACTCGTGCTGCTGGAGCCCACGGAGCAGGCCACGGATGGCACCCTGGCGAGGTATCACTCGCGTACCGACCCGCGTCCGCAGCCGTTCGATCATCGCCTCAAGCAACGGATTGTCGAGCGTCCGCGCCACCATCACGATCGGCGCGAATCGCACGGCGTGCACCATGATCTGGAGCTCCCAGAACCCGAAGTGGCCGGTGAAGAACATCGCGCCTCGTCCGGACGCGATTACCTGTTCGACCCGTTCGACCCCTTCCAGCTCGACGACATCCATCATCTGCTCGAGGCTCATGGTGTCGAAACGCAGGAGTTCGAGGATGTGACGCCCGAGGTTGGTGAACGCGCCCCGCACGATCTCCCGGCATTCGGACTCCGTGCGCAGTGGAAACGCCGCTCGGACGTTCTTCACCGCGGTTTCGCGGCGACGGCGATCCAGACGGTGAAACAGCAGCCCCAAGCCGGTCGCCGCCTTGAGCATCCACGCCCGGGGGATGAGTCGCACCGCCAGCCGTACGACGGCCACCATCGCATACTCGAGACGATGCCGGATGGGGCGGAGCCGACTCCCGGCGGAGGAGCCGCTCACGCCACGCGCTCCCGGACGGCGGCCAGGCCGTCGGCGAGGAGTCGGTCGAGATCGTTCGCCGACTCCACGTCCGTCTTGAGGCGGGCTACGGCGACCGGGATCGTCGTCGGGAGCCAGCGCAGCAGACGGACCCAGTCCTTTTCGGTCGTGACGATCACCTGCGCGCCGGCCGCCTCGGCCTGACGGACGCACCGCTGGAGGTCGGCCCCGGTATAGGGGTGGTGATCGGAGAAGAACGCCGTGCCACTCGGCGCCCAGCCACCATCGGACAGGTCCCGGACGAAACGGCCCGGATCGGCGATCCCCGCTACGGCGAAGACCGGCGTTCCGGCCGGCACCTCCTCCTCGGCCGCACCGGGGGATCGGACAAGAGGAGATTGGAGTGTCATCGTGACACCGAACGAGGTCGAGACGCCGAGTCGTTCAGCCACACGAGCGCGAACGCCAGCGTCGGGATCAACGATGAGCGTCGCGTCCGCCTCGACGACGGTCGTCAGTGATTCGCGCAGCCTCCCGGCGGGCAACACGGCGTCGTCGAGGTCGCCTGGTCGCACGACGACGAGGTCGACGGCACGCTCGAGGGCCAGGTGTTGGAAGCCGTCGTCGAGCACGTGGACGGTGGCGCCCAGGCGAGACTCGGCGAGCGTTCCAGCGAGGTGGCGGTCTAGCGCGACGACCACCGCGACGCCGTCGAGCTGCTGCGCGAGCATCCAGGGCTCGTCACCAGCGGTCTCGAGCCGCCCGCGCACCATTTCATGATCACGCACGACCACCGCTCCATCGACCGGCTCCTCACGGCGATAGCCGCGACTCAGCACCGCCGGTCGCTCACCCATCGCCACCAAGCGACGAGCCACCTCGGCCGTCACCGGTGTCTTGCCGCTCCCCCCCGCGTTCAGCGCCCCGACGCTCACCACGGGAGACCGCAGACGACGCCGCGCGGAAGGATGGGTCGCGAAGTGCCGGCGCCGGCGACGAGCGGCGGCTGCGTAGAGACGGGACAGCAGGTGCCGCATCACGTGGGGAAACGCATGACGATGGCGGCGTCGGCGCTTCGGGTCATCGGGAGCATCCGCTCGATGAGCGCGGCACAGCGCTCGGTCGCGCCCCGATGGGACATCACCAGCGCCTGGGCCGCAGCCCCCAGAGAGGCACATTCGACCGGATCCTCCAACAATCGAAGCAGCGTCGGGCCCAGCGCCGAGGACTCGTCGATCTGCAGGGCGGCGCGGTTGGCTCGGAACAGCTCAGCAATCTCCGCGAAGTTGTGCATGTGCGGACCGAACACGACGGGACGCGCGCGGACCGCCGCCTCGAGCACGTTGTGCCCACCGTGCGGCACCAAACTCCCGCCTAGAAAGACCACCGTCGCCAGCTCATACAGGGACGCCAGTTCGCCTACCGTGTCCAGCACGATGACGCGCGCGCGCGGCTCTCGGTCGAACGGCAACTCGGTACGTCGCACCGTTGGATGGCCCCGCTCGGCCGCCAGCGCCACCAAGTCGTCGGCCCGCTCCGGATGGCGAGGCGCGAGCACCAGGACCGCCGAGGGATCTCTAGCGACCACCTGCTCATAGGCCTCGAGGGCGTAGCCCTCCTCGCCCGGGTGGGTGCTGGCGGCCACGACGACCGGCCGCCCGTCCAACAACCGAAACGTCCGCGGCACGCCGTCGCCCCCCAGTTGCACTGGCCCGGTCGCCGGCTCCAGGGCGTCGAATTTGAGATTGCCGGTCACCTCCACCCGCTCGGCCGGCGCGCCAATGTCGATCAGCCGGCGGGCGGACGCTTCACTCTGCATGCAGGCCAGGTCGAGATGCCGGAGCACGCGTCGGAAGAACCAGCGCGCCATGCGGTAGCGGGGATACGAGCGGTCGGAGATCCTCCCGTTCACGAGCACGGTGCGGATCTCGCGGGCCTGGCAGTGACGCAGCAGGTTGGGCCACAGCTCGGTGTCGATCGTGATCACGAGCATAGGCCGGACCTGGTCAAGCACCCGTCGCACCGTGCCGGACAGGTCAAAAGGAAAGAAGAAGACGCCGTCGAGCCCCTCGAGACCGTCGGCAACCCGCCGGCCCGTGTCGGTGGTGGTCGACAAATAGATCGGGTGTCCTGGATAGCGGTCACGCAGGACGGGCACCAGGGCGCGAGCGGCCAGGACTTCCCCGACCGACACCCCGTGCAGCCAGATCGACGTCGACGTCCCTGGATCGATCTCGGACGGCAGCCGCCCCCAGCGCTCGGCCAGAGTGCCACGATACTTTCCGTGGCGGAGCGTCGCGGCCAACAGCCGCGGCGCGGCCAGCGCGGCATAGAGAGCGATCACGAGCTGGTAGAGCAGATACATCTGCAAGGAGGGGCGCGATGCCGGCAGTATACGTGGCTCGTTTGACCGCAACAAGGCGCCCTAATTACAATAGCTCGTTTGTGACGCGCCTCCGGGCGCCCCCCGTTCACCTACCCGCACGTCGAGGGCTTCTTTCATGGCAACACGACTGGGAATCAACGGATTCGGCCGGATCGGCCGCAACATCATGCGGGCGGCCCGCGGCCACGGCGACGTAGAGATCGTCGCCGTCAACGACATCACCAGCGCCGACACGTTGGCGCATCTCCTGAAGTACGACTCGGTTCTCGGCAACCTCAGCGACGAGGTAGCGGTGGAAGGCGACGGCATCCGCATGGGCGACCACCAGTTCAAGGTGACGGCCGAGCGCGATCCGGCCAACCTCCCCTGGGGTGACCTCGGAGTCGATGTCGTGCTCGAATCAACCGGCATCTTCACCAAGCGGGATGACGCCTCCAAGCACCTGGCGGGTGGCGCCAAGCGGGTGATCATCACCGCACCGGCGAAACAGCCGGACCTTACCGTCGTGCTGGGAGTCAACTCGGACACCTACGACCCGGCCGAGCACAAGATCATCTCGAACGCCTCCTGCACCACGAACTGCCTGGCGCCGGTGGCCAAAGTGCTGAACGACTCGTTCGGTCTCAGACGTGGCTGGATGACCACCGTCCACGCCTACACCAACGACCAGCGCCTGCTCGACCTGCCGCACAAGGACCTGCGCCGGGCGCGAGCCGCCGCCGTCTCCATGATCCCGACCTCGACCGGCGCTGCCGCGGCGGTTGGCGAAGTGCTGCCTGAGTTGAAGGGCCGTCTGGACGGCATCGCCATGCGAGTGCCGACGCCCAATGTCTCGGTGGTCGACCTGGTGGCCCAGGTCAACGGCGAGACGACGGCCGAGGCGGTCAACGCGGCCTTCGCCGCCGCCGCCGACGGACCGATGTCGGGCATCCTCCAGGTGGCCACCGACCCGCTGGTCTCGATCGACTTCCGTGGCAACCCGCACTCCTCGATCGTCGATGCGGACTACACCAAGGTGATGGATGGCGACTTCGTGAAGGTGCTGTCCTGGTATGACAACGAGTGGGGCTACTCGTCCCGCTGTGTCGACCTGGTGAAGTTCCTCGCCGAGAAGGGCCTCTAGGCGGCCGGCGCAGGCGATGATCGCAAAGCGGACGATCCACGACCTCGCCCTGGACGGGCGGCGGGTGTTCATCCGTGTCGACTTCAACGTCCCGATCCGGGATGGCGTCATTGGTGACGACACCCGGATCCGGGCCGCCCTGCCGACGCTGCAACATGCCCTCGATCGTGGCGCGACCGTCGTCCTCGGCTCCCACCTGGGTCGACCGAATGGACAGGCCACCCCGACGTTCAGCCTGAAACCGGTCGCCGCACATCTTGAACAGGTGCTGGGCCGGCCCGTGGTCTTCGCCGAAGACTGCGTCGGCGCGCCAGTCAAGACCGCGCTCGGACAGGTCGGTAGCGGGCGGGTCGTGCTACTCGAGAACCTGCGGTTTCACCCAGGCGAGGAAGGCAACGACCGGGAGTTCGCCCGACAACTCGCGGAATCGGCTGACTGTTATGTAAACGACGCGTTCGGCGCGGCGCATCGCGCTCACGCCTCGACCGCCGGGATCCTCAACCACCTGCACGACGCGGCCGCGGGCCTCCTGATGGCGGCCGAGCTCAGACACCTGGGCGGGCTGCTGAGCAAGCCCTCTCGTCCGTTCGTCGCCATCCTCGGCGGCGCCAAGGTGTCGGGCAAGCTCGAAGTCATCGACAACCTGCTGGGCCGGGTCGACGCGCTGCTCGTCGGCGGCGCCATGGCCTACACCTTCTTTCTGGCCCAGGGCCACCCGGTTGGACGCTCGCTGGTCGAGACCGACCTGCTCGAGACAACTCGACGCATCCTCGCTGACGCGGCGAAGCGCGGGGTGCAGCTGGCTCTTCCCCGAGACCATGTCGTCGCGCCGTCGCTCGATGGAGACGCCACTCACGAGACGCTGGCCGTCGACGATCCCGCCATCGGAGATCGGATGGGCGTGGACATCGGGCCCGCCACCGTCGCTCGCTACGCCGAGGTGATCGCGAACGCGAAGACGATCGTCTGGAACGGTCCGATGGGGGTCTTCGAGGTCGAGCCGTTCGCGCCCGGGACCGTCGCGGTCGCCAAGGCGGTGGCACACAGCGCGGCGCGCTCGATTGTGGGTGGCGGCGACTCGGTGTCCGCCATCGGCCGGGCCGGGGTGGCCGACGCCATCACGCACATCTCGACCGGCGGCGGCGCCTCCCTGGAGCTGCTCGGGGGACGGACGCTCCCCGGAGTGGATGTCCTGCCGGACGCCGGCGAAGGAGTGGACTGAGCCATGCGAAAGCCGTTCGTCGCCGCCAACTGGAAGATGCACAAGACCGTGGCCGAGGCGGTGGACTTTGCCAGCGCGTTCACGCCGCTCGTCCACACGGTCACCGACGTCGACATCGTCGTGGCGCCATCGTTTCTCGCTCTGCCGGCCCTGGTCGAGTCACTCGCCGAGCACAAGATCCAGGTCGCCGCCCAGAACGTGAGCGCCGAACCGCAGGGCGCGTTCACTGGCGAGATCAGCCTCGGCATGCTCCAGGCCTCGGGTGTACAACTGGCCATCATCGGCCACTCCGAGCGACGACAGCTCTTCGGTGAAACCGACGGCGGCGTCAACGCCAAGACACGAGCGACTCTCGATGCCGGCCTGACACCGATCGTCTGTGTGGGCGAGACCCTGGACGAGCGCGAAGCAGAGCACACCTTCGACGTTCTGAACCGACAGATCGATGAAGGACTGTCAGGTCTGACACCGGCCCAGGTGACCGAGCTGGTCGTCGCCTACGAGCCGGTCTGGGCCATCGGCACCGGCAAGGTCGCCACGCCTGACCAGGCAGACGAGGCGCACCGACACCTTCGTGGGCAACTGGCTTCGACCTTTGGACAAACAGCGGCCACGGCCTGCCGGATCATCTACGGCGGCAGCGTCAAGCCGGCCAACGCGGCCGAGTTGATGGGCCGGGCCGACGTCGACGGCGCCCTGGTGGGCGGCGCCAGCCTCGACCCCACCAGCTTTGCGGAGATCGTGACCGCCAGCCGCCCGGGTGACCGCTAGACGGTCAGGCGCGATATACTGGCTCGATTATGCTGGGCATTCTTCTCAACTCGTTGTACGTGGTCGTGTGTCTCCTGCTGGTGGTCGTGGTGTTGATGCAGCAGGGCAAGGGCGGCGACATCGCGGCCGCCTTTGGCGGGAGCGGCAGTCAGACCGCGTTTGGCGCGCGCGCCGGCGCAACGGTGTTGACCCGGGCCACGACGGTGCTCGGCATCCTGTTCATGGTCGGCGCGATGGCGCTCGCCATCGTGGGGCAACGTTCCACCGGGTCGGTGTTGAGCGGTGTCGACGGCCCTGGTCTGCCGACGGCCGCGCCTGCCACCGCGCCGGTCGAGATTCCGGCCCCGGAGACACCGGTGGAGGCTCCGGCGGAGACCACCGAGGACGCGGCGGAAGCACCGGCCGAACCACAGTAAGGCGGTGCCCCACACGCACCGCACCCATCCGAGCGGAAGTGGCGGAACTGGCAGACGCACTAGCTTGAGGGGCTAGCGAGCCAATGGCTCATGGGGGTTCAAATCCCCCCTTCCGCACCACCCTCTTCGCCAAAGCGAGACGCCGAGGCGAGACCCAGCCCCTAGTCGGGCACACTCGCAAGCACCGCATCCCAGGCCACTTCGGAGGCCAAGACTCCCAGATCGAAGGCAGACACGTCTGGGTTGTCGACATCGTCGGTCGTCGCGGCATAGAGCAGGTCACCGTCCTGGGACGTCGCGAACGGCTGGATGGCGCGCCCCATTGAGGTGTGGACCTGGATCGCCAGACGCTCCAAATCCGCGAACGCCAGTCGTTGGTTGGTCACCACGAGGGTGATCGTGGTGTTCTGAGTTGCTCCTGCCGGTGGGTCAGGGCCCCCTCCGGTCCTGGCGAGCAGCTCGGAAACCTGCCCACAATCTTCGGTGGGACCGGCCCCGCAACGCACGACCCGACCGGCGCGGTCCACAACCGTGCCATAGGCATTCACGACGGTGAAGACAGCAACCTTCGTCTCGCCGACCTGCCGGAACGCCCCACCCTGGCCCGATCGGGGCCACCGGGCCCAGTCACCCCGCCGATGGAAG
>CAJWMX010000100.1 GCA_913043805.1 uncultured Acidobacteriota bacterium
TGCTCGAGCGGATGCGATCGATCGAGGAGCCGAACGGCGGGACCCTGCTCGACAACTCGATGATCGTCTACGGCGCGAGTCTGGGAGACGGAAACGAGCACGACGCACAGGACCTGCCCACCCTGGTGGCGGGCGGCGGGATGGGAACGATCGCGACTGGGCGGTATCTGGAGCACGAGAAGCCGACCGACCTGGCCAGCCTGCATCTCGCCCTGCTGGACCGGATGGGGATCCGGCGGGACCGCTTCGGCACCGCGGATCGACCGCTCGAGGGACTCGGCGGCTAAGGGAGGACACGGATGCGGCTCTGGTTTACGGTGCTTGGCGTGGTGGCGGCGGTGTCGACCGCCGGGGCCCAGCCTTCAACCGTCCCCGCCGACGGCGGGGACATCGTCATCACGCCGCTCATGCATGCCAGCGTGCAGATCGAGCATGACGGGCTGGTGATCCAGGTGGACCCCTGGAGCGCCGCCGATCTCTCCGAGGCGAAGCCGGCCGATCTGGTTCTGGTGACCGACGATCCCGGTCATCATCTCGACCCTGACGCCATTACCCAGCTTCGCAAGACCGGCGCGCCGGTGGTGCTGACCGCGGCCGCCGCCAGGCGGTTCGAGGGGGGCACGGTCATGGCCAATGGCGAGCGGGCCACCGTGGCGGGCGTGCCGGTCGAGGCTGTTGGCGCCTACGACATGACCCCGGGGAGCCCCTATCACCCCAAGGGGGAGGCGAACGGCTATGTCGTGACTCTCGGGGGCACCCGCCTCTTCCTGGCCGGTGTCGGCGAGTGTGTGCCCGAGATTCAGGCGCTCGAGGATATCGACGTGGCGTTCATGCCGATGAATCTGCCGGTCGACCGGATGCGCCCGCGGCCCGTGGCGGAGTGCGTGAAGACCTTCCGGCCGTCAATCGTCTATCTCAACCACTACGACCAGACATTCGCCAGCTGGTTGGGGACGCGCGAGGGTGCGCCACCGCCCGACCGGCAGGACACCCTAGGCACCATCCAGGCGCTCCGCGACGCGCTCGAGGGTGAGGACATCGAACTGCGCGACGCCGCCTGGTATCCCCCTCGCTTGCGGTAGGGCCCTACCGCGGGACGAAGGCCAGGAAGCGGCGTGGGTTGTCGACGAGGATCTTGTTGATCATCGTGTCGGGCACCCCCGCGTAGCGTAGCTTCGGGACGAACTGCATCAACACCGAGGCCCACCCGTGGCCGTAGTAGCGGTTGAACTGCCGTTCGTTCCCCTGGTCGGAGGAGAGCAGGATGTGGTCCTCCAGCCCGGCGTCGAGCAGATCCTGCACCATCCGAACCTTGTCGGCGGCCGGGATGTCGGACCGCGTCATCTCATGGCCGACCGTATCCAGGCCGATGAAGGCGCCGCGCTCCGCGACCCGCCGATGCGTCGCGAGCGGATCATGCTCCGGCCGGATCGTGGCCATGTGCCCGACCACCACGTGGGCCGGATCGACGCCCACCTCGTCGATGATGTCGAGCTGGTCCATCGCGCAGCTCGGGCAGCTCTCGTGCGGGGTGTGAGTGAAGATCGGCAGACCGGTCCGCTGGTGGGCCCGGGCGACGGCCCGATGCACCTTCCGTTCGTTCGGGCGCATCTCCAGCGAGGAGGCGATTTCGCCGAACGCGCCCCAGCGTTGTGAGGCGGCGTCGGCGACCAGCTCGTCGACGAGCGCGTCCTCGCTCATCTCGGCCACCCTGACCGGATAGATGGCGAACCCGATGTCCTGGAAGTAGCTGCCGGCGGCGATGACCCCGACGTCACTCTGGCTGGCGATACGATTGAGCGCCGCGAGCTGCTCGGGAGTGCGGCGGCCCGTCGCCGCGTCCACGATGCAGCCGAGACCGTTGAAGGCGCACTGTCTGAGCTCTTCCAGTGCCAGCTCGGTGTCGTCGCGTCCGACGTGCTCATGAAACAGCGTCGCGCCGTTCGACAGCGCGGTCGGCGCGACGTCACCCGTGAGGGTGCGGATGAGGGCCCCGTCGGGGAACCGCGGCGCGTCCACGCTCGAGAACTGTTGCTGGCCGGCGGCCGAGAGCCGAGCGGTGGCGAGGGCGGCGCCGGCCGCGCCGAGGGTGCGGAGGGCGTCGCGACGGGTGGGGGAGGTTCGTCGGTCCGGGTTCATTCGTCTCTCCTGCGGCCACCATGGCCGGCGTTCGCCAGATCTTGTCCTCTACCGGGGCGGAAGGTCCAGCGGACGAGGCGCGCAGGCTTTGATATCATTCGCGGCTGAGTTTGGGGCGACGGCCGTCCTCGTGCCGTCGCAGGTCTTGGAGCGTCCTCACGACACCATGCCGGTTCGGAATCTCGATCGCCGGTCGTTTCTGCGCGCTGGCGCCACCGCGGCGGCGGGTCTCGCGTTGTGTGGCACCGGCCGGGCACAGCAGTCCGATCTGCTCAAGAGCTATTTGGCCGACCTCGACGGCAACGGCGTCGTCGACGCGGCGGACCTGGCCATCGCCCGCCAGGCCTCGTTCACCGCGCGCGGCTTCAGCATCGCGCCGAACGTCGGCTACGACTTCCGGGCCGATGTCTTCGGTCGCGGCGAAGTGGACCAGTCCTCGGTGGATGCGGTGGCCGCGGCCGTCACGGCGAGCCAGGCGGGGGGGCTCCCAATGGAGCCACGGCCGATTACCGTCGCCTGGCACTATCCGTGGTACGACCTCCTGCAACGCCCGTTCCTGGAGCAGACGGTGCGCTACCTGGGCGGCGACTATCTTTCGAACGACCCGGTCATCGAGACCGAGTTCAACGAGCTGAAGAACGAGCTGGGCATCACCGTCGACGCGGTCAGCTGGATTCCGCGACGGATCACGCCCACGATCCTGCCGAATATCGACGCGGGGTACTTCTCGGCGACCAACCTCGCGACCCGTTATTTCTCCCTGCTGTACGAGAACACCATCGCGCTGCCGCTGACCGGTGGCCGTATCGACTTCCGCGACCTGCGGGTGGCCGAACTGCTGGTCGCCGACTTCGTCGCGATGGCGGAGACGTTTATCGAGGCGCGAGACCGCCATCCGTCCCGGATCTTCCTGCTGGACGGTCGGCCCGTTATCTTCATCTTCGGGTCGCACTCTTGGGGGCTCAATGCGACCGACGAGATCGAGTTCAGTCGAATGGCTGACGTCGTCGCCCAGGCGCGTGACGCGTTCACGCGGGTCTACGGGACCCAGCCCTATCTGGTGGGGGACGAGCTCCTGTCGCTCGCCTCGACCACGGAGCCCCCATCGCATCGGGTCAGCCGAACCCTGAACTTCGAGGCCGTGTTCAGCTACCACGCCGCGAATCTGAAGGTCGATGCGGAGGCGTTCGAGATGAACGAGGCCTATGCGGCCTTGCAACGCAGTCGACTGGTCCGGGCCACCGAGGCGGTGAGACCCCTTCGGAATCGCCACACGAACACTCGCGTGATCATCATTCCGAGCCTGGCGGGTGGTTTCGCCAAGCACGCGCTGCCGATCCTCAGTGCCAGCCGAGCGGCGTATGCGGACTATCTCAGTCTGTTATCACGCTACTACGAGGAGACCTACCTCGCCGAAGAGTGGCCGGGCCTCATCGGCACGCCGGCCATTCCGGCGCCGGTCTACACGGTCGGCTCCTGGAACGAGGAGTTCGAAGGACACTGTGTGTTCCCGTCGAGCTTCAATCTCGCCCTGGCGGACGAGGTGCAAGGCGGCTTCGACTGGGGACTGGCGCTACGTCAGCGGTTCGGT
Organism: uncultured Acidobacteriota bacterium; assembly: GCA_913043805.1. Taxonomy (GTDB): domain Bacteria; phylum Acidobacteriota; class Vicinamibacteria; order Vicinamibacterales; family UBA8438; genus UBA2994. Next base: position 3,731 of record CAJWMX010000100.1, read on the forward strand.
TGGAACCATTACGCGACCCGCGACATCCTCACCTAGTCCGGCCGAGGCCTCCGCAGCTCGGCTGGCACCCGACCCCGTCTCTCGATGCTGCGGAGCGCTCCGTCGAGCTCGGCCCGGTAGAACGCCACGAAGTCGACCGTCTCTGACAGCGCCTGCAGTGGAAACGCCGCGACCAGGCCGACGTCGTCGGCCGGTGGCTCGGCGCCGAACGCACGCAATGTGTCCCGGTCACCCACCCACAGCGGTCGGACGAGCGTCGGCTGTGGCGTACGACAGCAGGTTGGTGTCCCCTCCGGGACCACCGCGACCTGGAGGGCCTTCGCGGGCACGCCCGAGAGCGGCCGAAACGCGACGTAGACCACAGGTGCCCGCATCCACTCGGGGACCTGCTCGGCGGACAAGGGTTGTCCTGCCGCGCGAGCAGCCCGACCGGCGGTCGCGACCCGGGTGTGTGGGGTGTAGATCAGCCCCGCCGGGTCTCCGGTGGCTCCGGCCGATTCCAGCAGGATCGGGGCGACCGGCCGGTTCGTCGACAGGGCGTCGGCCACCTCGGCGTCGGTGAGTCCGCGTGGCGCGCGCGAGGTGAAGACGTGGAGAGTGGGAATCCGGTCGGCCGGACGCAGCGCCGGCGGTTCGAACAGCAGCACGACCACCATGAGGCCGGCCACGACCGGTCCGGTTGTCCGTAGAGCGCGCAGCACCGGGTTCGAGTATACGGTCCCGGCCGCGCTCCTGCTCAGGCCAGCAGACCGAAGATGCCGCCGGTGTGGAGGAACAGCGGGCGCTCACCGAACCGGTCTGGCTCGTGGAGCAGGGCGCGCAACGCCTTGCCGGTGTAGACCGGGTCGAACAGAAGACCGGTGTCTCGCGCCACGCTGGCGATGTCGGCAAGCTCGTCGGGGTGGCTCACCGCGTAGCCGCCCCCCTTGTAGCCCTCAATTACTTTGACGTCGGCGGCGGCGAGCCGCGGCAGCTCCGGCCAGCGGTCGCTGGCCTTGGCGCTGATCTGGGCGACCCGGGCCTGGAAAGTGGGGGAGTCGTCGCAGATCGCGACGCCGTAGACCGGGACGTCCAGGTCGCGGCGACGCACGCCGATCGCGAGACCGGCATGGGTGCCGCCACTGCCGGTGGCGCAGACGATCGCGGTGGGGGGCTGGTCCCATTGCGCCATCAGCTCGTCCACGCAGCGGAGGTAGCCCCAGCTTCCCAGGGCGTTGCTGCCTCCCTCCGGGATCACGTAGCCGTCCGGGCCCGTCGCGGCCGTCATCAGCCGGTTCCGGTCGCGGTACTGGTCGTGACTGATGAAGGTCACTTCGGCCCCGACAAGACGGTCGAGGGCGAGGTTGCCGGTGGGAGGCGCGTCCTCTGGCGGAGGCGCGTCGCAGCGGAGAAACAGCTGACACCCGAGGCCGAGCTGTGCCGCCGCGATGGCGGTGGCCCGGCAGTGATTGCTCTGGATGCCTCCGCAGGTGGCCACGCGCCTTGCGCCACGGTCTCGCGCGTCGGCCAGGAGATATTCCAGCTTCCGGACCTTGTTGCCGGTCAGCGGCGTGCCGGTTAGGTCGTCGCGCTTGATCCAGACCTTCGGCCCGTCTCCCGGCAGGTTGTACGGTTCGAGTGGGGTAGGAAGCTGCGCGAGCCGCAGCCGGGCCGGTTCTCTGTCCGACGACATCCCCAGAGCGTAACCCGGGCTTGGCGTTTGCAGCTAAGACCAGGCTGGGGTCCCGCGTGGGGCTTGGGGCAAGGCCCCATCTAGAAACGGAACAGCCTGGTGAATTTGACGATGAAGGCGCGGTTCTCGAGCATCGGGAAGTCGCGCCCCGGCGCGAGCGCGGTGTCCCGCTGGTCGTTGTAGACGACGAAGATCTCGCTGCCCGGCTGGTACTCCCAGCGCAAGCGGAGGTTCGTGCTGAGCGAGTTGCGGCTCGAGTTGTATTGCAGCAGACCGCCGAAGAACATGCGGGGCGTGAAGGTGTAGGTCACACGGCTCGTGACCAGGGTGGTGGTGAAGTTGCCCTGTGGAAGCGTGATGTCGTTTACCGAGATGCTCGGTTCGAACGAGAACTGTGGCGTGATCTCCACCCGGCCTCCGGTGTATCCCACCGCCGTGATGTCACCGCCGTAGAACTGTCCTACCTGCAGCGACATCCGGCCCGAGACGCGGCGCTGGTTGCCCATGTTGTAGGCCAGGTAGTAGTCCGTGAACTCGTAGCCACCCACCGGGATGCTGATGTTGCTGGTGATGTTGAACGGCTGGGAGAGGAACTCGAAGCTCTGCTGGACGTCGGCGATGAACCGGTCGCTGTTCTCGAATTCGGTCTGGAAACTGCCATTCAGGTTACGGGTTTCCAGCGCGCTGGCCACCGTTTCGACGTAGTCGACCCTGCCCTTGAGGGTGAACTGACGGATCAGCTCCATCTCGGGCCGGGGGCTGTACTGGGCCTGCACGACCGTCTTCCGGAAGTCGTTCCGCCGGAGGAAGCCGACCTCGGGGTTGAAGTTGTCGCCCACCAGGAGGTGATCGATGCCCACCGCGTACAGGTCGCCGTTGTAGGTCATCGCGGCTTGATAGCTCTCGTTCTCGCCCTTCAGATCCGGTGTTTCGGTCCGCGCCCAGAACGCGTTGAAGTTCAGGTTGTCGTAGAACGAGAACACCCCATCGACCCCGAACGCCTGATTCGAGCCGTCGCCCTGGAGTGAGGCCGACCGATTCGTGAAGATGCCCCCGACGCTGCTCCGGCGCAGGATGTCCCGTTTGAGTCGGAGCACCGTGAAGTTGGTGCCCACGATGTCCGAAGATCTGATGTCGTCGGTCTGGATGTTGAGCGCGCCCACGCTGAAAGGGCCGGTCTTGCCTGTCAGTCGCCCGCCACCAAGGATCGGCACGGTCTCGCCCGACTCGAGGCCGATCCGACGGCTGAAGAACACCGTTGGTGTGTCGCCGCCCCCGAAGAAGCCGCCCGACCCGGGACGCCCTCCGCCGCCCGGGCCGCCGATGCTGCCAAAGCCGACGCCCTGCCCGAAGTCGAAGATCCCGCGACTCTCCAGAAAGAACTCGCGCTTTTCGGGAAAGAACAGGCTGAACCGGGTCAGGTTGACCTGCTGTTCGTCCACCTCAACCTGCGCGAAGTCGGTGTTGTAGGTGAAGTCGGCGGTCAGGTTCTGGGTGACACCGTACTTGACGTCCACCCCGAAGTCGCCATCACCGTCGTTTCTGATCTGAGGAGAACTGTTCAGGTCGGTCGCGCTCGACCCGATGGCGTACGGCTTGATCTCGAACGTGCGGTTGTCGCCCGGGACATCGATGCCGGTCAGCGTGCCGGCAACCGAGAGCCGGAACAGTCCGGGGCCGGCCGAGATCGGGACCGGCGTCAGATAGGTCGACTCGTTCTTGTGGTAGATTTGGCGGCCGATTTGCAAGCCCCAGACCTGAGCTGCGCCCGGTCGGAACCGGATCGACTTGAACGGGATCTCCATTTCCACGGTCCAGCCGCCGTCGAATCGGCCGGTCCGGACGTCCCAGATCGGGTTCCAGTCGCTGTTCGGGTTGCCCTCGTCGGTCAGTTGGAAATCGAAGAAGCCGCCGATCGGGTTGACCAAGAAGGCATAGCCGTTCCGCCGGTCGTAGAAGGTGTCGAGCGCCACGCTGAACGTCTCGTTGTTGATCAGCGTGAACGAATCCCGCTGCATCTCGTTGGCCACCCATTCCGACTCGGGGGCGCTGTCCCAGAGTCGGCCACTGACGTAGATGGCTTGCTCGTCGAAGAAGACCCAGGCCTCGGTCGGTTCGGTCGCGGGATCACCGGCGTCGGGCAGCTGCTGGATGAAGTCCGTGAGGGGGGCGGTCGTCTCGTAGAACCCTTCGTCGAGCACGCCGTCGAGCTGAAGCGGTTGCGTGATCCGGACGGCGCGTGCCGTGGCGCGCCCAGCCTCGTCCCGATTCAGCGTGGCCGGGGCGACTGGGGGCGGCGGGCCGTCGATCAAGCCGGTCGGTGTGGCCGAGAAGCCGCTCAGGCCGCCACCGGAGTCCGAGGTCGGCTCTGGACTGGCCGTGGGAGTGGGGGACGGTGCGGCCGGCTCCGGAGCCGGCTCGGGCCGGGGTGCAGGCGCGGGCGGCGTTCGTTCCCTCGGGGCGGTGGGCGCCGTCGCCGACCGCATCGCTTCGACCAGTTGCGCCGCCAGATCGTCCTGGAGGCTGAACAGGCCTCCCATGGTCCCATCGACCCGGGCGGACGCGGCGACGGCTCCCGAACCGGGGTCGATGACGCGGGCCGTGAGCCGAAGCTGGTCGCCAAGCCGTTGGTAGCCGCCTCGCACCTGCCAGGTGACGGTGCCGGACGTCTGGCCGAACTGCACCTGAAACCCGGTCCCGCTCAGTTCGGCGGCCAGGGTCTCGGCGATGCCGCTGCCAATCCAGGTGTCTTCGGCGGCGCCGCTGATGTTCTCGAAGGGGGTGATGGCCACCGGCGCGTCGGGGGGGACGGGCTGCGCCCAGGCCGGCGACGAGACGGCGAGCAGGGCCAGCGCGATAAGCCAGCCGCGAGGGGTTGGTATCAGAGGCATCATACGAGTGTTATCGGCATTTCGCTTACGGGAACCCGAATTTTCTCGGTCTTTTCTGGCCGTCCGACCTGGTGTGAGAGGATCGGAACGCCCTCTGTCGGTGACGGTGAGGAGTCTTGGAATGCTGAAACGTGAGAACGGACCTCTGTCGCGGCCGTGGATGGCCGTGGTCATGCTGCTGTCAGCCGGATGGATGGGCTGCGGGGGCGGGCCGGCGACCGAACCTGGCGATACGTCCGAGGGCGCCGATGCTCCGACGGCGGCAGCCGGGGCGGTCGATGCGCCTCCGGAGCGGATCGTGGCCGAGCGCGGCGGGTTCATCCCCGAGGGCGTCGAGTACGACATGACGAATCGCCGGTTCCTGACCG
>CAJWMX010000101.1 GCA_913043805.1 uncultured Acidobacteriota bacterium
CGCCAGGCTGCTGGTGGCGAGTGCCGGCTCGCCGTGATCGTCGTATCTGCTCAACCACACGCCGGAGGGCGGTGCGATTCTGCACTACGACTATTCTCGGCCGGCGTCGCTTCACGCCCAGGCGCTCGACGTCCTCGGCCCGGTGCCCGAGGCGGATGTTCCCAATTGGCGGCGAAACCGGTGGGTGGTCGACGGGCTTCTCGATGTCGCGATGCCCGAGGTGGATCCTGATGTCGTGGTGCTCTGGCTGAGCGACCCCGACACGACAGCGCACCGCCATGGCGTCGGGCATCAGCGGATGAGTGAAGCTCTGTTCTATCTGGACGCCGAACTGGACCGCATCCAGGCGTGGCTGTCCGCCGAGGGCCGGCTCGAGTCGACCAACATCTGGGTGACGTCCGACCACGGGTTCTCCGAGCACACCGGGGCCGTTGATCTGGACGCGTTGCTCGAGCCGTTCCAACGGACGCTCGACGATGGGACCCTTCGCATCGTGGCCGGGGCCGGTGCCATCTATGTCCGCGATGGTGACGAGGCGACCATACGCCAGATCGTTGACGTCCTGCAGGTCACCGAAGGTGTCGGGGCCGTGTTCACCGGCGCGGCCACGCCCGGAGATGCCGCCGGCGCCATTCCCGGCACCCTGTCTTTCGACGTCGCTCGCTGGGGGCATCCGCGGGCGTCCCAGGTGCTCTTCTCGGCCGATTGGACCGACCAGCCCGGCGCCTATGGGCTGCCCGGAACCTCAGCGCAGGGGGGCGTGGCTGGGCACGGCACGACGAGTCCGTTCGACATCCACAATCCATTGGTGGCGGCCGGCCCCGATCTGAAGAGCGGCGCCATCGTGGACGTCCCGAGCAGTAACGTCGACCTGGCGCCGACGCTGCTGCATCTCCGGGGCATCGAAGCCCCCGAGACCATGGACGGTCGTGTGTTGCTCGAAGCGCTCGACGCCGGGCCGGATCCCGATTCGGTGGTCGTCGCCGTCGATCAGGCGCGGATGTCGCGCGACGATGGCGCCTATGCGGTGACGGCGGCGACCTCATCGGCGGGCGACGCGACCTACCTCGACTACACGATCGTGGAACGGCCGTGATCACGACGCTGGCCGGGGCCCCTGCGTCGCCGCTCGGGCTGGCCGCGATTCCCGATCAGCAGCGCGCCTGCGTGGCCCGCGGGTTCGAGGCGTGGATCAACTACTTCTTCTTCTATTCCGTCGGTTATCGCCCGATGCTCGGCGGGCTGGCGCCGCTCCTGCGGCGTCGGCGCGAGGCGCTCATCGTCTCCACCGGGTCGGGCTCACGCCAGGCGGCCGGACTCGAACGGGCGCGACGTCAGACGACGCGGCGGCTCGGAGTCGAGCAGAACGAGCTGTTCTTCGCCGAATACGTGAACGGCTCCGACCCGCCGGGCGCGGTGTTCGGCCCCGACGGGGTGCTGGCGACGCTGACTCGATGGCGAGAGGAGGGGCAGATCCGGTATGTCGGCGCGACCACCCACGATCGCTCCCTGGCGGTCCGGTTGCTTCGCGACGACCGGGTCGACGTGCTGATGTAGCGCTACAACATGGCGCATCGGAAGGAGGAGGACGAGGTGTTCCAGGAGGCGGTGGAGGCGGGTGTGCCGGTGGTCGCGTTCACCGCCACGCGCTGGCGGACGTTGCTTGCCGGCCATGCCGACTGGGATCGGTCCCCTCCCACGGCGGCCGATTGTTACCGCTTTGCCCTGTCGGCGCCGGCGGTCGAGGTCGTGCTCACCGCGCCACGTACCACCCGCGAGCTTCGAGGGAACCTGGAGGCGCTGGTTCGCCCGGGTGTCACTGCGGCCGAGCGCCGCGAGTGGTGCCAGCTCGGCGATCTCGTCTATAGCGAGACGCACCGCTTCGAGACCGCCTACCCTTAGTCCCGCCCGGCGAGCGTCTAGCTCTTTTCGACGGGACCGTCGACGACCTTGCCGTCGAACAGGTGGATCTCCCGTTCGGCGTGCTGGGCGTAGCGTGGGTCGTGGGCGACCATGCAAATGGTCGACCCTTCGTCGTGCAGCGCTTCCAGCAGGTTCATGACCGCCTCGCCGTTCTTCGAGTCGAGGTTTCCGGTGGGCTCGTCGGCCAGCAGGATCGACGGTTGTCCCGCCACGGCCCGCGCCACGGCCACACGCTGCTGCTGACCACCCGAGAGCTGGCTGGAGAGGTGCTTCGCGCGGTGCGCTCGACCTTCTCGAGCGCCTCGTTGACTCGCTCTTTTCGCTCGGCCGGGCGCATTCCCCGATAGGTGAGCGGAAGCTCGACGTTCTCGTAGACCGACAGGTCGCCGATGAGGTTGAAACTCTGAAAGATGAATCCGATCTCGCGGTTTCGGGTGCGGGCCCGCTCGGCCATCTTCAGGTTCGCCACGGCCAGACCGTTAGACGGAAGCGAGACGGCGAAATTTTGCCGCCGTACGCCTCTCTCACGCGCCGACGATGCCGGCGACCGCCGCCGACAGCCGCACCCACTGTTCGGTTTCCTCCGCCAGCTGTCGTTCCCCGCGGCTCGTCAGCTCGTAGAACTTGGCCTGCCGGTTGTTCTCCGACTTTCCCCAGGTTGCCCGCACCCATCCCTGCTGCTCCAGCCGGTGGAGCGCCGGATAGAGCGACCCCTGGTTCACTTGCAATACGTCCTCGGACATCTGCTGGATGCGCTGGGAGATGCCCCATCCATGGCGCGGTCCGGTCGACAGCGTCTTGAGGATGAGCAGATCCAAGGTCCCCTGCAGCAGATCGGATCGTGTCTTCGCCACCCTTTTCTCCTAGATGTTCTACAAGGGTTGCCTGGTCTCTTGTAGATTGTCAAGGGAAGGTGGGTTTTTGGGGTTGATCTCCGCCGGATCCAGTGCTGATTTGTCAGCACTGCTGGATTCTTAGCATGCTGGAGACGCCATGCCAAAGTCATCCCACCATCAGCTAGCCCGCCGCGAACGCCAGATCATGGAGATCGTCTACCGGTTAGGCCGGGCGAGCGCGGCGGAGGTTCGCGAGGCGATGCCGGATCCGCCCAGCTACTCGGCGGTTCGAGCGCACCTTCGCATCCTCGAGGAGAGGGGACACCTGACTCACGCGCGAGAAAGGGCGAGGTATGTCTTCTGTCCGACGGTCGCGCCGGACCGCGCCCGGAGGTCCGCGCTGAAGCAGGTGGTGCAGACGTTCTTTGACGGCTCGGCCGAGGATGCCGTGGCGGCGTTGCTCGACATGTCGCAATCGAAACTCACGCCGGAGGATCTGGACCGCTTGTCCGGTCTGATCGACCAGGCCCGGAAGGAAGGACGATGACCATGGAGCTCATGCAACTGAACGGCGGCGTCGAGATCTGGCTGACCGTGCTTGGAGAGACGACGCTGAGAGTGTCGCTCGTCCTGCTGCTCGCCGCAGCGGTGGTGCTGTTCCTGAAGAGCTCGACCGCGACACTCCGGCACTTCGTCTGGGCCGTGGCCCTTGGCGGCGCCCTTATGTTGCCGGTGGCGGCGGGCCTGTTGCCCGCCGTGCAGGTGCCGCTCCCGTTCTTCGACGTGGCGCCCGCAGGCTCGGCCGGCAATCGCATGCCCCGCGCGACCCTGAGTGGGTCGAACTTGCCGACGAGCTGAGCGGCGTGCTCAGCCTGACGCTGGTTGGCGCCGGTCTGGCGGTGGGGATGGTTGCCGCGCTGGTGCTCGGTCGCGGCCTCCGGACGCTCCTCTATGGCGTGGCGCCCAACGACCCGGCCACGCTGGTCGCGGCACCCTTGGTACTGGCCGCCGTATGCGCGGTCGCGTGCGTTTTGCCGGCTCGGCGCGCCGCCCGGATCGACCCGACTACCGCCCTGCGGGCGGACTGACGACGCTACTTGCCGTCCACGACCTCATTGCTGAGCGTGCCGACGCCCATGACCTCGACCTCGTAGGTGTCGCCCGCGCTCATCGCCTGGGTGTTGCCCATCGTGCCGGACCAGATCAGGTCGCCCGGTTCGAGGGTCACGTAGCGCGAGATGTAGCTCAGCATGTGCGCCATGTTGAAGATCAGATCGCTGCTGTTGCCCCGTTGACGCTCTTCCCCGTTGAGGCGTCCGATGATTTCCAGGTTCGTCCGATCGAGACCTGAGACGAGAACCGGCCCCACGGCGTTGAAGCCACGCGATCCTTTGGCCCGGACCCACTGGATGTCGTTGGCCTGCCACACCCGCTCGCTGACATCGTTTCCGGCGGTGACGCCGAAGATGTAGTCGGCGGCCTCCTCGAGCGGCACGTTCTCGGCCCGCTTGCCGACCACTGAGACCAACTCGGCTTCGTAGTGCAGGTCGGTCGACTCGGCTGGGCGGACGATGGGGTCCTCCGGGCCCACGATCGAGTTGGCCGGCACGATGAACATGCCCGGCTCTTCAGCCGGCTCACCGGTGATGTGGCTGCGGAAGTTGAACGCCGTCATCAGGACCAGATCGGGGTCGACTGGCGCCTCCAGCTTGACGTCGGCGCGTTGCACCTCCACGCCGGTCAACGACGGCTCGAGATACGGCGCGTCGCTCAGCTGGAGAATTGTCTCGCCCTCGAGGACGCCCCATGAGGTGTCACCACCCTGGGAGTAGCGGACGAACTGCCCCGAGCTGGTGTCGATCGGCGTCTGGGCGGGCTGCGCCGCCTCGACCGGCTCGGACGACGGCGCCGGGGCGCTACAGCCGGCGAGGACGAGCGCCGACAGGGACAGGGTCGCGACGAAGGTGTGGGTGCGCATCCCCGAATCGTATGCCCGGGTCGGCGGCCTCGCAACCGATTTCCCGCCGGGAACCTCCCGGGCCTGACACCGTCTAGTCAGCTATGCGGCAATTCAAGATCGTCGTTCGCCGGCTCTTGCGGGCGCCCGGGTTCACGGCCGTGGCCCTGCTCACTTTGGCCATCGGGGTCGGTGCGAAAACGGCGGTGTTCACCGTGCTGAAGAGCGCCGTGTTGGCGCCGAGGCCGAGCGCCAGCGACGTCAGCACCACGAGCGTTCAACCCCTTACTTTCAGCAGGACCCGCACGGCGTGTCGAAGATCGCGGAGCATGTCTCCGCTCCTGAGGGTGGGCTCGGGTCGGAGCCCTTCTCCGACAACTATCCGATCGGCTCGAATTCGGTCCAGGTGGTGGTTTCACCCTTGCGGGTGGTGCTGAAGAGCACGCGGACGTGGTAGTAGAGGTCCAGCTCGGACAGCAGCCACGGCCCGCCCGGTTCAACCGGTCGCCGCTCGAGGTGACCGGTGGCGTCCGAAATGCTGCCAAGGATGCCCCACCAGAGCCGAACCCGATCGGTGAGCTCGAAGCTGACCCGCGCGACCTCGTAGGTGGCCTGGTCGATCCAGATCAGGCCGCGGGAGTTGTTCAGGGCGTGGTCGGTGCGCCGGCGCACCGGGAGCTTGCCGGGCCGAGGCTCGAACGTCAGCACGAACGTCGGTCGCCCATTCAGGTCGCGGATGCCGTCATAGCTTGCGGTATAGCGTTCGATCAGCTCATCGTCGAACACCATGGCGATCTCGTCGTCGTCCTCTTCCTCAGGCTCCTTGAGCGACTCCAGGAACTCTTCCCAGCGCTTGGCTTCCTCTTCCTTGTCCTCGTCGCTGAGCGGTGCCCCGTCCTTCGACAGGAGGCTCGCGAACGGCACCCCCTCGTAGGGGGCCACGGCGTAGTGCAGGAGCTCGTCGACCTTGACCTCGCCGTCACCGTCGAACTCCCGGTTCCACTGCCGCATCTGATAGCGGTAGCGGGCGCCGAAGTTCTGTTCCTGCGCCCAGGTTGATCGCTCCAGGGCCCGGTCGATGATCTGGCGGACGTCGACGTCCGGCTCGGCGGCCGGCGGGAGTGGGGCCGAGGCCAGGCCGGTCAACCCGAGGCTGACGGCGACGACGATGAGGGATGCGTAAGCGAGAGTCTTCATGACGGTCCTTCGACCATGGGAGCGCCCCGGCACCCCAGAAACCCGCTTTGCCAGCTTACCCTATGTCGAGCGGCGGCTCGCCGCCATCGAGATCCTCAGCCGGATGGACGAGCGGTGACTCCAGGTGACCTGCGGCTGGTGGGCCGGCTCGTACGTGCGTCGGGCACCGGGGCGTTGGTCGACCCGCTTGCCGTGTATGTGGGCGGTGGTCACCCGTGCGCCGCTAGCTACCGCTTCAGCAGTTCCAGCAGAAACTCGGTGGCGCCGTCACCATCCATCAGCGAGAGCTTGCGCACGATCTCTCGCTGGATGTCTCGGTCGGTCTCGCTCCGGGCCAGCTCCACCAGCGCTATCTCCGCCTGCTGGATGAACAGCGCCTGGATGAGCGCCCGCCGCAGCGTCTGGTCGGTCTCGTTCGCGGGGTCGCGGCCCGCGATGGGGGTCATCTCGTGCATGGCGTCCTCGTCAGAGCAGTGGTGCGAGCGCCACCCGGATCTTCTTCACCGCGCGGAACACGTTGTGTTTCGCGGTCGTAGGGCTGATTCCTAGCTAGCCTGCGATCTCCTCGGGCGAGCGACCCTCGTAGTGGCGGAGCACGAAGGCGGTTCGCTCCTGTGCGCTCAGATCGTCCAGGGCGCGGTCGGGGCGCGATTGGATCTCGCTGCTCTCGGCCTGGCGGTCGGAGCGGGGATCCGGGGCGGTCAGCTTGGTCTCCTGTCCCTCCGGCCAGTCGGCCTCCCGTCGACGAGCTCGCAGAAGATCAACCGCCGTGTTGGCCGCGATGCGATACAGCCAGGTGCCGACCGAGGAGCGGAGCTCGAACCGCCGCACCTCGCGATGCGCGCGCAGGAAGGTCTCCTGCACGACGTCCTTGGCATCCTGCTGGCTGCCGGTAATCCGGAAGGCCACCCGATAGAGCATCCGACCGTGCCGGTCCACCAGCGTCCGGAACGCCTCGGCGCTGCTCGCCTGCAGGCTCGTTACCAGCGCCTGATCGGTGATCGGCATGCTCACAAACACCTTAGACGAAGGACCGGGCGGTTCGGTTAGGCTTCCTCCATGCGAAGGAGTCTCAGGTCCCTTGCCCTCTTCATGGCATTGGCGGCGGCCGCCTGTCTGCCGCCAGTCGACGCCGCCGATCTGGTCCTACGGAACGGCACCATCGTCACCGTCGATCCGGTGCAGCCCGAGGCGGAGGCGATTGCGGTGGTGGGCGATCGCATCGTCGCGGTGGGGCGATTCACCGAGCTGGAGCGCTACGTCGGTGACCAGACCCAGGTCATCGACCTCGATGGCGCGCTGGCGATCCCCGGATTCATCGAGGGGCATGGGCACCTGCTCGGGTTGGGCGACGCGCAGCTGCAGTTCGACCTCTCGGGTGCCGTCAGCTGGGACGAGATCGTGTCGTTGGTCGCCGATGCGGCCCAGCGAGCCAGGCCGGGCGAGCTGGTGCGAGGTCGCGGCTGGCATCAGGACAAATGGGTTCCCCCGCCGGAACCGAGTATCGAGGGGCTTCCGCTTCACGATGCGCTGAGCGCCGTCTCTCCCGACAACCCGGTTGTACTCACGCATGCGAGCGGGCACGCCAGCTTCGCCAACGCCTACGCCATGGCGCTCGCTGGAGTCGACGCCAGCACGCCGGATCCACCCGGGGGCACCATTGTCCGCGACGCCGACGGGGCCCCGACTGGCGCGTTCCGGGAGACGGCGTCCGGCCTCCTCGCCGCGGCGCGGCGCGACGCGACACCTCCCGACCCCCGCCGGCAGGCGGCGCTGGCCATCCGGCAGCTGCTCGAGCATGGCATTACCAGCTTTCACGACGCCGGGGCATCATTCTCGACGGTCGACTTGTATCGGGAGTTGCTCGACGAGGGCACGCTCGACGTGCGCCTTTGGGTCATGCTGCGTGCGTCGAACGAACAGCTGGCGGCCAGGCTCGCCGACTACCGGACGGTGGGCGCCGGGAACCACCATCTGACCGTCCGTGGTATCAAGCACCAGATCGACGGGGCGCTCGGGTCACACGGCGCCTGGCTGCTCGAGCCCTATGAGGATCTCGGCGACAGCGTGGGGCTCAACACCACGCCGATCGGCGTCATCGAGGAAACGGCACGTTTGGCGCTGGAGCACGAGTATCAGCTCGCCGTCCATGCGATCGGCGACAGGGCGAACCACGAGACGTTGGATCTGTTTGCCCGAGCCTTCGCGACCGTGGACGACGGCTCGGCCAGACGCTGGCGGATCGAGCATGCCCAGCATCTGCATCCCGATGACGTGCGTCGCTTCTCCGAGCTCGGGGTGATTGCATCGATGCAGGGGAAACACGCCACCTCGGACGGGTCCTGGGTGCCGGATCGGCTGGGCGAGAAGCGCACCGAGGAAGGGGCCTACGTCTGGCAGCGTTTGCTGGAGGCGGATGCGGTCGTGGTCAATGGCACCGACGCGCCGGTCGAGCCAGTGGACCCATTGTTGAGCTTCCAGTCGACCGTGTCCCGTCGCTTGGTGGACGGGTCCGTGTTCCTCCCTGACCAGCGGTTGAGCCGCCTCGAGGCGCTCGAGACCTACACCATCAACGCCGCCTACGCAGCCTTCGAAGAAGACATCAAGGGCTCGTTGAGCCCGGGCAAGCTCGCCGACATCACTGTGCTGTCGAAGAACATTCTGACCATACCCGAAGAGGAGATCCCCACCGCGGAGGTGCTCTACACCATCGTCGGCGGCCGGGTGC
>CAJWMX010000102.1 GCA_913043805.1 uncultured Acidobacteriota bacterium
TGCAGCACCTTGGCCATCAGCTCTACGGGGATACCGTAGCGGCCGGCGATCTCGCGGGCGCTGGCGGCCTCGGTCTCCGACCGTGAGGCCAGGTCCTTCAGCGCCATCAACGCGTATTCCGCTTTCTTGGACAGTCGCAGCATTGCTACCCCGGTGGCGCCATTGTAGCGCGCTAGCCTTCGGCCTGCTCAGTACTTCGGCAAGCTGGGATCGATCTGGTCGATCCAGGCCAGGATACCTCCCTGCAGGTTGCGCGCGCCGTCGTAGCCCGCCTCGCGAAGCAAGGCCACGGCCTTGCCGCTCCGCACGCCGGACTTGCAGTGCACCACGAGGTCCTGGGCGCCCTCGAGCTCGCCGAGACGGGAGGGCAGCTCGCCAAGCGGAATCAGACGCGAGCCCGGGATCCGACAGATGTCGAACTCGCGGGTCTCGCGCACATCGAGCAGCAGGAAGTCGTCGCCACGGTCGAGCCGCGCCTTGACCTCGGCCACGGTAACCTCGCCCTCCGCGGAAGCCGGCGCGGGTGGGGGCGTGGGCACGATGCCGCAGAACTGCTCGTAGTCGATCAGCTCGGTGACGGTTGGCGTATCGCCGCACACGGGGCAGTCGGGATCACGACGCACCTTCAATTCGCGGAAACGCATCTTGAGCGCATCGAACAGCAGGAAGCGCCCCACCAACGAGTCGCCGGCGCCGAGAATCAGCTTGATCGCCTCGGTAGCCTGCAGCGTGCCCACGACACCGGGGAGGATGCCGAGCACCCCTCCTTCCGCGCAGCTCGGGACAAGCCCGGGTGGCGGCGGTTCGGGGAACATGCAGCGATAACAGGGACCGCCCGGCGCCGCAAAGACGGATGCCTGCCCCTCGAACTGCGAAATGCTGCCGTAGACGTTGGGCTTGCCGGACAGGACGCAGGCGTCGTTGACCAGGTAGCGGGTCGGGAAGTTGTCGGTCCCATCGACCACCATGTCGTAGTCGGCGAACAGCTGAAGCGCGTTCTCCGAGGAGAGCGCCATCTCGTGCGGGACCACCTGCACCTCGGGGTTCAGCGCTTGCAGGCGAGATCGGGCTGATTCGAGCTTCGGACGTCCAACGTCCGGGGTCCCGTGGATGATCTGCCGGTGCAGGTTGCTGAAGTCGACCTCGTCGAAATCGACCATTCCCAAGGTGCCCACGCCGGCGGCGGCGAGATACAGCGCCACCGGTGAGCCGAGCCCGCCGGCACCGATACAGAGCACCTTGGCGCCCTTGAGCTTCAGCTGCCCCTCCATGCCGACCTCCGGCATGATGAGGTGCCGGCTATACCGCGCCACCTCGTCGTTGGTCAGGGGCGCGACACTCACCGTCGGCTCCCACCCGCCACCGACGGGATGATGCTGACCGTGTCGCTGTCGGTCACCGGGGTCTGTTCCTTTTCGAGATACCGGATGTCGTCGTCGTTCACGTAGATGTTCACGAAATTGCGGAGCGACCCGTCCTCGCCGTAGAGATGCTTGCGCAGCTCGGTGTGCTCGGCGGCCAGGTTGGCCAGGAGCTCTCCGACCGTGCTGCCGGTCGCTTCCACCTCTTCCTGGTTGCCGGTGTAGCCGCGGAGGGGAGTAGGGATCAGAATCTTTGTTGCCATCGTCTCTTTCCGTCTTCGTTCCAGGTCAGACCAAAACCTCGTCGTCCGGATCTGCTTCCACCAACTGCTCTTCGTCGAACGCGGACCGATCGTCGCGGAGCCGCCACGACGTCATCTGGCCCGGGTCGCCGCCCGGGACCCCGATGATCAGATACGAGAACGCCGGCCAGGCGTGCTCGAGGTCGTAGGGCGATGGTCGAGCCGGGGCATCCGGGTGCGAATGGTAGAAGCCCAGCAACCTGGCGCCCATCCCGGCCGCGTGCCGCTCCGCCGCCCGGTAGTCGTTCGGGCTGACCAGAAACCGACGCCGCGGCCCCTCGTCAGTCGTGTTGGGCAGCGCCAGCGCCATCGTGACGAGCCCGTCTCGCCCGATCAGGGCGCCACAACACTCATGCGGATACGCCTCGCGACCGTGGCGTCGGATCGCGGAGGCGGCCGCCGGTCGCAGGGTCAGCGCGGCCCGCCCCATCTCACTCCGAGTCGGTCTCGAACCCTTTCTCTCGCCAGGCCAGGGTGCCGCCGTCCATGCTTCGCACGTTCCGATAGCCGAGCGACTTCAAGAACAATAGCCCCGACAATGACGCGTTCCCTCGCTGGCAGACGCTGAGAATCGGCGCGTCCAGGTCCTGGGGCAAGATCGCCTCGACCCCTCTGTCACCGCACAAATCCGCGAGCGGCACGTTGTATGCGCCGGGGATATGCGCCTCGTCGTACTGATCGCGCGGCCTGACGTCCAGCACGAACGGCTTGCTGTCGGTCCACTGCTGGTGGGCAGCGTCCACTCCGATGGTGAGCTCCGGGTTCCCCCGGATGTTCTCGCGCATCCGCTCCATCAGCGGGTTCTTGCCAGCGCCATTGGACGCGCCCTGCGCCGCCATCCCCGGCAGGTGCCGGACGAAAGATGAGGCGTACTTGAACGCGTTGTCCGGGAAGATGACCACCACGATGTTGCCCGGCTCGTCGGGCACCGTCTTCAGCGCTCCGGCCAACGCCATCGAGCAGCTCGGCCCGGCCGTGATGCTCTCTTCACGGTTGAGACGGAGGCACAACGCGTAGGCCGTGTCGTCGTCCACTTCGACCACGGCGTCGTACTCATCCGGTCTGAACAGCTGGGTCTGCTCGAGTTGCCGCAAGCTTCGGACGCCGGGAATGTCATGTCCGTCCATCGGGTGGACCCCGATCACCTGCAGACCCTCACGCTGCTCCTTGAGATAGCGGCCGGTACCGGTGATGGTGCCGCAGGTGCCAAGTCCCGCGACGAAGTGCGTGACGCGCCCCTCGGTCTGGCGCCAGATCTCGGGACCGGTGGTCTTGTAGTGCGCTTCAGGATTCGCCTCGTTCACATACTGATTGAGCATGTGAAAGTCCGGTCGGTCACCGAGCTCCATCGCCTTGGCGATCGCCCCCTCCGGCGCGCCCGGAGCCGGGCAGAGCGTGTCCTGCAGCTCCATCACGTCGGCGCCAAAGAAGCGCAGCATGGTCCGCTTTTCCAGCGGGATCTCGCTCGACAGCGGAGTGGTGAGGGAATAGCCCTTGGCGTTGGCCAGCATCGCCAGGGCCATCCCGGTGTTGCCCGAAGTGGGCTCGACCAGCTTCTGGCCCGGTCCGACGGTCTTCCGCTCTTCGCCGTCCTCGAGCAGGTTGTCCGCCACTCGGTCCTTGACCGCACCGAACGGGTTGTACCACTCCAGTTTCGCATAGACCTGGGTATGTTCGAAGTCCACCACGCGGTTCAGCCGCACGAGAGGCGTCGGATTGTCCGCGTCGCAGCGCAACCCGAGAACCGAGTCGTAGATACGCAGCGCATGGTCGTTCATGGCGTGGCCTGTCCTGGTATGAACACGGTGACGGTCAGAGTCCGAACCTTACATGTTATGCCGCGGCAGGTCGTGCTTCAAGCGCGTCCCGGCGGGGCCAAACGCCCTGCAACGGCGAGTTACACTGTGGGACGCTTCACCGCCGCGACCGGATCCCCCTCGTCACGAAAGGGACCCACCAGCCGACCAAGCGGGTAGGCTGGGAAAGAAGGCCTGCCGGGCGCGCACAGCGCGGCCCGCGACGCGGCGTGGGGCAGTCCCGGCGAGAATCGCGGGACTGCTAAGCAGTTCCGTACCGGAACTGCCGGCATTCAGGGCCCCACTAGCGTCGCGTGGGGTTTGGGGCGGAGCCCCATGAAGAATGAGGACCTCACCGTGGACACCGTCTCGCTGCTCGTAGGCCTGGCTCTAGGCCTAGTCGTCGGAGGCGCCGCCGTCTGGCTGCTCGCCCGAGCGGGCGGTGCCGACACCGAGGCCACCGCCGAGGCGGCCGCGGCTCGAGCCCGGGCCGAGGAGATCGGGAAGCGCGTGAGCCAGTTGGAACAGGCGCTGGCCCAGCGTGAGCGCGAGCTGCACGAGAGCCGCCAGCACGCCAACGAGCTGACCGAGCGCGTGGTCCGGACGACCGCCGAGCTCGATGGCGAATGTCGGTCCACGGCCGAACGGCTCCGACTACTCGAGCAGGCGGAACACACGCTGCGCGAGGCGTTCGCGTCCGTCTCGGCGGAGGCGCTTCGCGCGAACAACCAGTCCTTCCTGCAGCTGGCGAAAACGGCGCTCGGTGAGTTCCAGAAGCAGGCGACGGTCGACCTCGACCATCGCCTGCAATCGATCGACAACCTGGTGCGACCACTTCAAGACACCCTTGGCCAGGTGCAAGCGAAGCTGCAGGAGGTGGAGCGCGATCGCGCCAGCTCCAACTCCAGGCTGGGAGAGCAGCTCCAGACGCTGGCCACCGCCACCACCAACCTCGAACGGGCCCTGCAGACGCCGCATGTCCGTAGCGGGTGGGGCGAAGTGCAACTCAGGCGGGTGGTCGAGCTGGCCGGGATGCTGGACCACTGCGACTTCACCGAGAAGACGACGGTCACTTCCGGCGAGCGCAAGCTCGTCCCCGACATGGTGGTCAAGCTGCCGGGCGGGCGACACATCATCGTCGACGCCAAGGTGCCGTATGTCGCCTATCGCCAGGCGGTCGAGAGCCAGGGTCAGGAAGAGCGGCTCGCCCGACTCAAGGAGCACGCCGGTCAGGTCAAGGCGCACATGGCCGAGCTGGGCAGCCGAGGCTACTGGGCCCATTTCCAGCGGGCGCTGAGTTCGTGTTCATGTTCCTGCCCGGCGAGGGTTACTTGAGCGCCGCCCTGCAGCACGATCCCGGACTCACCGAGTTCGGGGTGGCGCAGCGTGTGATTCCCGCCAGTCCGTTGACGCTGATCGCGCTGCTGCGCGCCGTGGCCTACGGGTGGCAGCAGGAACAGATCGCCAAGAACGCCGAGCGGTCAGTCAGCTCGGGCGGGAGCTCTATGAGCGGATCTGGCGGCTGGCCGGACACCTCGACGATCTCTCGAAGGGGCTGACCCGGACCGTGGACGCCTACAACCGCACCGTCGGCACCATCGAGTCCCGGGTCCTGGTGACCGCGCGGCGATTCAAGGAGCTCGGGGTCAGCGCCGCCGAGACGATCCCGGAAACCACCACGGTCGAGCGAACGCCGCGTCCCCTCCAGGCCCCGGAGATGGCGGACCTGTTCGGCAACCCCGACGACGAGGAGGAGGCTCGCTGATGCGCGTCCCGCCATTCGACCTCGAGCGATGGCAGTCGATCCACGAGCACGAGGTGGAGATCAACCTCTCGGAGAGCGGTGTCGAGCCGCTCCGACTGGACGAGCTGACCGACGCGGTCGGTGACCTGCTGGGGCCGATCGAGCTGGGCTACGCGCAAACCAACGGCACCGGCCCGCTCCGTGAACGGATCGCCGCACTCTACCCGGGGACCGGACTCGACGAGGTCGTGGTCACCAACGGCAGCGCGGAAGCCAACTTCATCTGCGCGTGGCACCTGCTCGAACCGGGCGACGAGGTGATCGCGGTGCAGCCGAACTACATGCAGGTGGCGGGCGCCGCGCGTTCCTTCGGCGCCACGATCCGTCCGGTCTGGCTTACGGAGGGCGACGACGGCTGGCAGCTGGACCTCGACGCGGTGGCCGAGGCGGTCGGTCCCCGGACCCGCCTGATCGTCTTCAGCAACCCGAACAACCCGACCGGGAGCCAGCTCGATACCGCCAGCCTCGATCGGCTGTGTGACATCGCGGCGACACATGACTGCTGGGTCCTGGCCGACGAGGTATATCGCGGCGCCGAGCTGTCCGGCCCGCTCACCGAGACGGCCCGGGGTCGCTATGACAAGACGCTGGTGGTCAGCGGCCTCTCGAAAGCGTACGGACTGCCGGGGCTGCGAATCGGATGGGTGGTGGGACCATCCGACACGGTCGCCGACCTGTGGGGGCGTCGGGACTACACGTCGATTGTCTCAGGCACCCTGAGCGACCGCCTCGCCCAGCTGGCTCTCGATCAGCGAGGACGGCTGCGCGCCCGAACTCGCGAGATCCTGCTCGCCAATCAGGCACAAGTCGCGCGCTGGGTCGACGCGACGGACGGGTGCCGCCAGGTCTCCCCCCAAGCCGGCGGAGTGACCTTGATACGCTATGCTGGTTCGGTTCGCTCCGCCGAGCTGGCCGAGACGCTCAGGGTCGAGCACGGGGTCCTGATCGTCCCCGGCTCCCAGTTCGATCTGGAGGGATATCTCCGGGTCGGCATCGGCGGCGCATCAGCACCTCTTGCCGAGGGCCTCGCACGCCTGGCTCTCGCCCTTTCGCGGTGAAGGAACGCTGCCGGGACCCGGCGCGATCACCATTCTTGGAGTGAGACGAGCAGCATGAGCGACAACGCGACGAGCAATCCGACCAATAACGGCCCGCTGGCCGGGCTCACCGTCCTGGACCTGACCCGGGTACTCTCGGGCCCCTACTGCACGATGATGCTCGCCGACATGGGCGCGCGCGTGATAAGGGTGGAGCAGCCCGGCAAGGGTGACGACACCCGGGGATGGGGCCCGCCGTTCCAGAACGGCGAAAGCTCCTACTTTCTCAGCGTCAATCGCAACAAAGAGAGCATCACGCTCAACTTCAAGCAGCCAGAGGGCCGAGCGGTCCTCGACAAGCTGATCGCCGAAGCCGATGTCCTCGTCGAGAACTTCCGCCCGGGGGCGCTGGGCCGCCAGGGACTGGACTACGCGAGTCTGTCCGCCTCGAGACCCGACCTCGTGTACTGCTCCATCTCGGGATTCGGTCAGACGGGACCTCGGAGCTCCGAGCCCGGCTATGACGCGGTCATGCAGGGCGAGGGTGGCCTGATGAGCATCACCGGCCCGGCCGGAGGCACGCCGTATCGTCTCGGCGTCGCCATTGCCGACATCGTCACCGGCATGTTCGCCGCCTATGGCGTCGCGATGGGCTTGCTGGCGCGAGAACGCACCGGCCAGGGCCAGCACATCGATATCGGCATGCTGGACTCGGTGGCGGCGGTCCTGACCTATCAGGCCGGCATCTATTTCGCTACCGGCCAGGCGCCGCCGCGGCTGGGGAACCAGCATCCGACCATCGTGCCCTACGAGACGTTCAGCGCCTCGGATGGCGACATCGTGGTGGCGGTCGGCAACGACAACCTGTTCATCAAGTTCTGTGGCGTGATCGGCACACCAGCGCTGGCCGAGGACGAGCGGTTCGCCACCAACGCCGGGCGGATCGAGAATCAGGACGCCCTGCGCCCGCTCCTTGCCGAGCGGATCGGGACCCGCACCCGAGCCGACTGGCTGTCGGCGCTCAAAACGACCGGCATTCCGTGCGGCTCTGTCCGGGATCTGGCCGAGGTGTTGACCGACTCCCAGCTCCAGGAGCGGTTGATGGTCCTCAGCGTCGACCACCCCAAGGTCGGACCGATGCAGGTCCTCGGTGTTCCGGTCAAGCTGGCCTCGAACCCCGGTGGCGTACGCACGCCGCCTCCGACCCTCGGTCAGCACACCGAACGCATCCTCGAAGAGCTGGGCTACGACGCGGCGGCGCGGGGTGCGCTCGCCG
The DNA here is from genome assembly GCA_913043805.1 of uncultured Acidobacteriota bacterium. Classification (GTDB taxonomy): domain Bacteria; phylum Acidobacteriota; class Vicinamibacteria; order Vicinamibacterales; family UBA8438; genus UBA2994. The sequence goes on from CAJWMX010000102.1 coordinate 7,577, forward strand.
AAGCGAAGGTGATCTGACGTCAGCGGGCGACGAAGACCTTGAAGGCGTCGAGCAGGAACGCGAGGACGTTCTCGTCGGTCAGCTGGTCGAGCGGGACGTCCGGCGCCAGTGGACGCTCCACCGTGGACACGCGACGACCGCGCACATGCGCCACCTCGGTCAGGATCGTGACCGGATCGGCGGTCGTGTCGACCGAGAGGTCCACGTAGTCCTCGCTCCGCCGCTCCGAGACCAGCCGCACCGAACCAGGCGGCGTCGAGAGACGAAACTCGAAGCCCTCGGCGCGGAGCACGGACGCCACCTGCTGCATCACCGGCGTGGCGACCGCCTCGAGGAATCGTTCGGCGGTGCCAGCGTCCTCCTCGGCGCGCCGCCGGCGTTCCGCGGCTTCCTGGCGCGCCTGCTCGATCATCCGGCGCAGGCGTTGGCTCACATCGGCGACATCACTCATGGCTGGGCCTCATCGGGACGGTCCGCTCCCACCTCGTAGATCCGCACCAGTTCGACGAGCTTGTATCCACGCGTCTGATAGGCGGGAACGATGCGCTCCGTGCGCAGATACTGCAACATACCGGCGTCGGCGTAGTCCGGCAGGCCGACCTCATCCACTTCGCCCAGCGCGCCCTCCAACCCGGTCACCGTCATCACCGCTTCTTCCACCTGACGGCGCACCGGAATCACCCCGAGCCAGCGCTGCCGCACCTCGCGTTCGCGAGTCTGGAAGCGCACGAACAGTTCGTTGCTGATGAAGTTGTACTCGACATCCGAACGCGACGAGGAGGCGTCCTCGACGCGGAGAAACGCCACGGCGTCAATCGTGCGCAGCGCGTCGACCAGGACCTGGGTGAACGCGCCCTCACCCGACCAGTTGTCGGTGTCGAGATCCATGAGTGACCGCGTCTGGACGGCGGCGTCAGTCGCCGACCACCTCGATGACGCCGCGCATCATCTCACGGTGCGGGGAACAGGTGTAGGTCTGGCGACCGGCTCGCGCTGGCGCCTCGAACTCGAGCGTGGTCACCGCGTCGGCCGCGATCGTTCG
>CAJWMX010000103.1 GCA_913043805.1 uncultured Acidobacteriota bacterium
GCTCGTGCCGGAGCGCTAGGAATCATCCCGGCCACGAACAGCATCAAACGACGAGATGGTGAGCGGACTCACCTTTCTTGGCTGACGAGGGCCATTCGAATGAGCACGACGACCCAACGCACACACGCAAGAACCTCTGTTCCCGGCCGTCTGGCGCTGATCATCGGCGCCATGGCCCTGATCGCCGCCTGTAACGACGGCCCTCTGACCGCCCCAACGGCTGTCGGCGATATCCCTACGGGCGCGGTCCAGTTGCCGCCCCAGGCCATGATCGCGCCTTTCGCCGAGGCGCCAGACAGCGCCACCCTGAAGGTCACCGCCCCACCCCGGTCTCGCCCATTGGCGGTCAGACCGTCAGCATCACCTGGGTCGAGCTGAGCCTCAACAGCTCGATGGACCAGTATGTCGACGCGTCGGGCCTGGGTCTGGGCTTCGCCCTCTGGCAGGTAGGGGCCAATGGCATGACGACGCTCGTTGAGGGCGCGACCGTGCCCCGGAACGGGACCACCACGACCTACACGGTCGACGCCACGCTCGAATACGGCACCGAATACCGCTGGCGTGGACGCGGCGTGCTCGACGGCGCCTACGGTCCATGGTCGGACTTGGCCACCTTCATGACCGGGCCAGCTCCGCCGCCACCGCCGCCGGCGCCGATGGTGCCCTCCGATCCGCAGGCCGTCTACATCGCGATCTTCGAGTCCGATTGGAGCGCCGCGACCCATCCGACCGACTATACGGACAACGCGCACTACTCGCCGATGATTGGCGCCACGCACAACAGATCGGTGCAGTTCTGGCAGAACGGCATGCTGGCCACCCCCGGCATCGAGAACATGGCGGAAACCGGGAGCCAGTCGCCCCTCGACGGCGAGATGCAAGCGGCGATCAACAGCGGCATGGCCGGCTCGATCTTCCGCGGCCGCGGCCTCGCGCCCACGCCCCGACTCGAGAACGTCCAGTTCACCGCGACGACCGACTTCTCCTACGTGACGCTGGTCAGCAGGATCGCGCCGAGCCCCGACTGGTTCGTCGGGGTCAACAGCGTTCCGCTGATCGCCAACGACGAGTGGCGGCAGGAGATCGTCATCTCGCTCTTCCCGTGGGACGCCGGCACCGACAACGGCCCGAGTTACGACTCGGTCGACGTCGACACGGTCACGGCGCAGCCGATTTCACTACTGCAGGGTGACCCGGTCGTGAAGAACGGCACGGTGGCCCCGTTCGGACGATTCATCTTCCGACGGCTGCAGTAGCGTTCCGGTACAATTGGCGCATCGCTCCTCGAGACCCGTCGATGCGTTCTCTCCGAATCGAGTGCCAGGGGGCGACCACACTCGTGGTCGCCCACGCCAGGGTCACGCCATGCGCGTGAGTCGACGGCGCGCGCTCCAGATGGGCCTGGCCCTGGGCGGGGTGGCGGCGACGTCGCGGCTCGCGCCGGAGCCGCCAGCTCTGCAGGCGCAGACCCGCTGTCTGGTCGGCGATCTCGACATCGAGATCAGGCGCCTGCTCGACGACCCGATTATCCATCCAGACCTCGGGAACGGCATCGGCACCAATATCCAGGGCCCATCCCTCATCGAGGTCCCGGACTGGGTGCCACGCCCGCTGGGGCGCTACTACCTGTATTTCGCCGACCACAAAGGCGCGTACATCCGGCTGGCCTTTGCCGACCAGCTCGATGGGCCGTGGACCATTCATCCTCCGGGCGCGCTCGACCTAGACCGATCGCATTTCCTGACCTCGCCGGCCGAAGTGTCGGACGAGGAACGGGCTGGTCTCGAGGCGGTGCCGTCGCGCGGAGAAGGCGTGCCCTCGGCTCTGTTGTCGGCGACCCAGCCCCACCTGGCGTCCCCGGACGTGCATGTGCGGCGGGACCGGCGTCAGATCGTGATGTATTACCATGGGCTCGAAGGACTCCGGTTCCAGCGCACCCGGGTGGCCACCTCGCCCAACGGACTGCGGTTCACCGCCAGGCCCGAGTTGCTGGGACGTTCCTATTTCCGCGCCTTTCCCTACCGTGGCTACTGGTACGCCCTGGCCATGCCCGGCGTCATCTACCGCTCCCGCGACGGTCTGAGCGGCTTCGAGGAGGGTCCGACCCTCTTCGAACCCACCATGAGACATGCCGCGGTCCTGCGGCGGCGCAACCGCCTGTTCGTGTTCTGGTCCAACGTCGGCGACGACCCCGAGCGGATCCTGCTCAGCACGATCGAGCTCTCGAACGATTGGCGCAACTGGACCGCCGAGGGACGCCGGGACGTCCTGCGGCCGGAGTGGGCCTGGGAGGGCGCCGAGCTCCCGCGCGCGCCGTCGGTTCGCGACGCCATCAACATCCGGGTGAATCAGGTCCGTGACCCGGCGATCTACGTGGAGAACGACCGGGTCTACCTGCTCTACTCGGTCGCCGGCGAGGCGGGCATCGGGATCGCCGAGCTCACTCTGCGTTGCTGACCCGCCATGACCGTCTCAAACGACGCCCCGCTGTCCTCCGACTCGACCGTCGATGTGCTCGAGCGCGCCAAGCGCGGCGACAAGACCGCGGCCGTTGACCTCCTGATGCGCGCCATCCCGGCCGTACGCCGTTAGGCGCACGGCCGGACGCCAAGACCGGCCCGGGGCGCCTACGACACCGACGACATGGTGCAGAGCGGCGTCATCCGCACACTCAAACAGCTCGACTTGTTCGAGCCGCGCACCGTGGGCGGCCTTCAGGCGTATCTGCGGCAGTCGGTGCTCAACCGCATTCGTGACGGAGCGCGGAAGCTGATGCGGCGCGGCATCACGGTACAGATCCCTGAGAACATCTCGGATCACGGCCTCGACCCTGAGACCCAGGCGATCGTCGAGGAACGCTCGACCAGGTTTCTGACCGCGCTCCGGCAGCTGCGCCAGGAGGATCGCCAGGTAATCATCTGGAGGCTCGAGTTGGGCTACTCGTTCAAGGAGATCGCCGAGCAGCTCAACAAGTCGAGCCCCGACGCCGCCAGAATGCACTACACGCGGGCCGTCGCCCGCCTGCGCACCGAAATGGGCTTGACCGGGGACTAGCGCGCTGCCGCGCCCGGAATCGCCACAGAACCTAGAAGTTGGTGCGGCGGAGAACCCAGGTGGGAAGCCACCGGATGATCAGCATCACCAGGCCCCAGACGGGAGGCACGTAAGCCACCGGCGTGCCACGGTCGATCGCCCGCAGCGCCGCGCGCGCGGCCTCGTCGGGTCCGGCCGCGAACGGCGGCTCGTCGAGCTCGGCCGTCATGTCCGTCCGGACGAACCCCGGCTTGATCAGCACCGTCCGCAAGCCGTCCTCTCGACAGGTAAGATCGAGACCTTCGAGATACCGCGACAACCCGGCCTTGGCGGCGCCGTAGAGCACCACTTTCTTTCGGGCGCGATCACCAGCCACCGAGCTGAAGACACACAGCGTTCCGCCCTCATCGGCGAGCATCCGCGGCCGCACCTGCTCGCACAACTCGATGGTGTTGGCGAAGTCCACCGCCAGGACCTTCTGACGAAACTCCGCGTCAGCTTCGAGCGCCTCCTGGGTGCCAAACAGGCCCGCCGTCACCACCACGACATCGACACCCTCCAGCGCCAGCCACGCCGCATCCAGGGCTGACTCGAACCCAGACGACTGCTCCAGGTCGCACAGCGCGGTGCCGACGGGCGACGGCGCGCCCCGCGCGATCAGGTCCGCCGCGGTGGCCTCGAGCGAGTCCGGATCACGGCCGAGCAGAAAGAGCCGGTCGCCCCGCTCGGCCATCAAACGGGCCAGCGAACGCCCCATCCCACGGGTCGCGCCGACGAGGAGCACCTTCATGTCGCATCTCCAAACAGACGGACCGACAGCGCGCTGCGAATCCGCGTCTCCGGGTCCCACTGACGCCGCACGGCCTCCCACGCCGGAAGACGGGGCTCCATCGCCCGAAAGTGCTCGGCGCGGGTGAGCGTGTCCTTGGCCAGATACACCCGACCGCCCGCGCCGGCCACGAAGTCGTTCATGGCGTCTACCGCGCCCTGGGTCCGCTCGGTAATCGGGAGGTCGACGGCGATCGAGAGCCCGGCCTTCGGGAACGACAGCATCCCCTTCCCCTCCCCGCCGAAGTCTTTCAGCACGCAAAGCAGCGGCACCGCGCCACGCCGGACCATGATGTCGAGCAGCTCCCGACAGCCCTCGACCCCCGCGCCGGTGGGTAGCACGGCCTGGTACTGAGTGAACCCGGCGCGGGGATAGAGGCGGTTCACCCAGCCCACGACGTCGAGCGGATAGAAGAACGCGTCGGGATGGACGATCCCCCGACGATGCCGCCGCCGGCTCCAGTATCTCGCGATGTTGGCCAGCCGCATCGTGGTGCCAGAAATCAGCGGCAACGAAAACGGGATGGGGGGTGGGAATCGAGGGGCCGGCGGCCGCGCCGGCGCCTCGCCCGGCTCGGCGCGACGGCCCCGCTCGACCACACCGCGTCCGAACGCTCGTCCCCTGGCCAGCAGATCGAGCCAGGCCAAGGTATGCGGCCACTCGGGCCCCGCCGACCGCAATGCGTCGACGGTCGACTCGAGATCGCCGTACCCCTGCGATTCGGCCAGGACCCATCCCGATGGCGCCGGCCGGAGGTGAAACTCGACCTCGAGCAGGTGTCCCGTCAGCCCCATGCCCCCCAGGGTCGCCCGAAAGAGATCGGGCTCGTTCTCCTCGGACACCTCGAGAATCCGTTCGTCGGCCACCCGCATGCGAAGGGCCCGCACGTGCTCTCCGAAGCAGCCCTCGGTGTGATGGCTCTTCCCGTGCACATCGGCCGCCACCATGCCGCCCAGCGTGACCTGTTGGGTCCCAGGCGAGGAGGGAACGCTCCAGCCCCGATGCCAGAACAACCGGTTGAGCGTCGCCAGTGAGACACCGGCCTCGGCGCGCACGACGCCGCGCTCGGCGTCGAACCAGCGAAGACGGTCGGCCGCGGTCGTCACCGCGACCATGCCGTCGCTCGAACCCGGTAGGGAGGCGTCGCCGTAGGATCGGCCCAGTCCGCGGGACAGCGTGGCTCCCCGTGTGACTGCCTCAAGGTCCTCGGAGCGGCGGTGGCGCGCCACGACCACGGGATACCTGCCCCACCCAGTCAGCGGCCGCCCCCCTCCCTGCACCATCATCGCTGCTGTGTCGGTGACCACTACAGCGTCAGCCGCATCTGGCGGAGACGGTCGCGCTGGTCCGGATCGAAAGAGAAGAGATCACGCACGAAGGGACTCAGGTAGTTGAGCGGAGAAGCGCCGTCTTCATAGGCGCGCTCCTGGTGCTCGAGGGCAGCCTGTCGATCCCCGAGGCCGTGGTAGGTGTAGACATAGCAATGGGGCGCGACGTAGCGGCCTGACGACTCGCGCCGGTGCAGCGTCTCGATCACGCCGGTCGCCGCCGGCTGGTCGTTCATTTCCCCGTAGCAGCGACCCAACAGACCGAAATAGAACGGCAGACGCGAGCCGGCATCAGCCGCCTGCTCGAGCAGAGCGCTGGCCTCATCGTACTTGCGGTGCATCAGGAGCGACTGTCCCAGCAGATAGGTCGCGAACGGGTGCCGGCCCTCGCCGTCGCGCTCCGGCAGCGCGAGGCGCTCCTCGCATCGTGCCCGACAGGTGTCGTAGTACTCGGCCAGGAAGTACGCCTGCGCGCAACTCGACAGCACGAGCGGCGACCGTGGAGCGAACTCGCGGGCGCGCTCCGCCTCGGCGAAGGCGGCGTCCTGTCGATCCAGCAACACCAGCAGCCACCCATACTGCGCGTGAGCGACCGCCAGGTCCGGCGCCAGGTCGATCGTCCGCCGGAAGGCGGTCTCGGCACCCTCCCAGTTCCAATCACCACCGAAGCGAACCATCGCCAGCTCAGTTGCGCCATTGCCGAGCGTTCATCCAGCGCGAGAGCACGCTCGGCGGCTCGCCGAGCCATCTGAAACGCCACGCGGGGCCGCATCAGCGAGAAGAGCCCCAGAAAGTTGTAGGCGACGGCCAGGCTGGTGTGCGCCTCGACCATCATCGGGTCGTGGTGCACCGCGATTCGCGAATGCTCGATCGCCTGCTCGGCTCCGCCGGCAAACAGCTGCCGCAGATGGTGACGCGCCTCCTGATACTCGAGATTCGCTTCCTCGCGCTTCGCCGACGCTCCCCCACCCGAGCGCGCGCCCTCGATCCGGGGCCGACCGGCCACGGCGCCCCCGACCTCGTCCTGCGCCGCGAGAAGGTCGGCGGACGATGTCTCCACCTTCAGCGCCGGATCGATCGAGGCTTCGGTGCTGGTCAGATAGAAGAACACGATCGAACGCAACCGGGCGTCCGGCCCATCGACAAGCTTGACCGACCCCTCGACGACCAGGTCGGCCGACACCGTCCGCGGCAGACGGGTGTCCTGGGCCTCGTAGACCTCGCCCATGCCGCCACTGCCCAGCTTGGCAATGAGGTAGTAGTGTCCGATCTGCTGCCCGATCATCAGACGGTTGATCCAGGACGCCGCCCGGGCGTCTCGTTGGAGAAAGGGGCCATTCTACTGCACCGACCGTTGTTCGCATTTGCCGGGGAGGGCGTTCCCTTCTGTAGATGTCCTCGAACCCACAACCACCGCCCGAACACCCCTTCGGCTCGCACGCGCGGCGGATGCACCCCCGACGCCACGACGCTCCGGCCCCGGCCCGGCTCCTCCGGCGCGGACTCCCTTACGGCCCGCCGTTCGACCTGAACCGGCCCGACGAGGGCCCGCGTGGCCTGCTCGGGCTGTTTCTGTGCGCAAGCCTGGCCGAGCAGTTCGAGTTCATCATGCGCGAATGGCTGCACAACGGGCTGTTCGGCGGGGTGGACCCGTTGGTCGGAGGCTTCGAGGCCCCCGCCTTCACCTTTACCGGACCGAACGGGCGCCGACATGCGGTCGAAGTCCCGCGGTTCGTGCGCACGAGGGGGAGTGCGTATCTCTTCTATCCGAGCCTGACGGACCTTCGCCGGATGGCGAGCTAGGTTCCGTCGGAAGACTCACGCGAACGGATCACCTTGGCGGGAACGCCCGCGGCGATCACCAGCGGCGGAATCTCGCCCCGCACGACCGCACCGGCGCCGACAATCGAATCGTGGCCGACCGTGGCGCCGTCCGAGATGACCACGTGGGCGCCGAGCCAGACGTTGTCGTCCACCTCGATGCCCTGCGCCACCCGTCCCTGATCGAGGACCGGGATGTCCGTACGGTCGTGCAGGTGGTCGCCCCCGACCAGATAGGTGTAGGCGGCGACCAACGTGTTCTTGCCAAGGCGCACGTGACCGCCCGAGAAGATCTCGCAGTTGAACCCGATGTTGGCACGGTCATCGATCTCGATGTCGCCGTTCTTGCAGCTCAGGATGGTGTTTCGTCCGACGAAGACGCCGTTGCCGATCGTGATCCCGTCGTTGTCGTTGCCCTTCGCATCGAGCAGACAGTTGTCGTCGATGTAGACGTCGTCGCCGATCCGGATCTTGTGAGGGTGCCGGAGGACGACATTCTGCCCGAAGACGACGTTGCGGCCGACGCGTCCCAGCAGCAGCGGGTAGAGCTTCGAACGCAGGAACAGCCCGGGCGCGCCAGGGAGCCAGGAGCACAGGTTCATCACCGTCTCGTAGCTCACCAGCGCGGTCAGCCCGGGTCGGCCCACCGCCAGCGTAGCGTAGCGCTGAACCTTACTCTGTCCAGGCGCGAACAGTTCTTCCTGAATAACGGTGATCTTGCGCGGCGAGCGCGGGGCGGTGGGGTCGGCGCCGGAGCTGGAAGAATCGGGAGCCACGACGGTGATCAACGGGCGGGAGCGGACACCGAACTCCCCTCCCGGGCAGCGTGGGCGCAGTATACCACCCGCGTGTTATCCCCCACCGTTCGGGCCCTCACGTGGAGATCCGAGGGCCAGCCCATCATGATTGCGTCCGATGTTCGCCTGGCCGACGGAGTCGAGATCCGCCATCCCGATCTGGTCAACCTGTACGGGTGCGAGGTCGGCTCGGGCACCCGTATCGGCACGTTCGTCGAGGTCCAGAAGCGGGCCGTCATCGGCCAGCGGTGCAAGATTTCATCGCACAGCTTCATCTGCTCGGGCGTGACCATCGAAGACGAGATCTTCATCGGTCATGGCGTGATGTTCACCAACGATCTGTTTCCACGGGCGACTGCCGACGGCGGCGCGCTTCAGACCGAGGCCGACTGGGACGAGATCCCGACCCGGGTCTGTTCGGTGTGCTGTTCTTCGCCATCAGTCGCCGGCTCTGGCGTGAGCCGCGCTACTGGGCCATGACGGCGCTGGCCGCCGGGGTGGCGGTGACGACCGTCGTGCCGTTCCTCTTGCCGTATCTGGAGCTCCAGCGTGACATGGGGTTCGGCCGGTCGCTCGACGAGGCGGTCCGCTACTCGGCCGACTGGCGCGCCTACCTCGCATCGGCCGCCTGGGCCCATCGTTGGATCCTGCCGCTGATCGAGCGGTGAAGCGAGGTGCTCTTCCCCGGCTTCCTGGTGACGCTCGGCGGCCTCGCCGGCCTGGGCCTGGCGTGGAGACGCCGCGCACCCCACCCGGCTCGGGAACTGGCAGGCTTCTATGCGCTGCTGGCCGCGCTGGCGGTCTGGCTG
>CAJWMX010000104.1 GCA_913043805.1 uncultured Acidobacteriota bacterium
CTGACCAGGTGGATCACTTCTTCTTCGTCACGACCACGGGCCTGACCACGCCCAGCGTCGACGCGCGGTTGGTGCCCGCCCTCGGCATGCGTCCGGACGTGCGACGTCTGCCGCTGTTCGGGCTCGGCTGCGCGGGCGGCGCCGGCGCGCTGATCCGCGCTACCGACGCCCTGCGGGCAGCCCCCACGGGGCGCGCCGTGGTCCTGTCGGTCGAGCTGTGCAGCCTGGTATTCTCGCCATCGGCCGAGAGCGCCACCGACCTGGTTGGGGTGGCGCTGTTCGGCGATGGCGCCGCGGCGGTCCTCCTCTCCGGCGACGACGTGCGTGGCGACGGACCACAGGTCGTCGATACGCGGACGCACCTGTTTGGCGAGGTCCCACACTTGATGGGGTGGCGCTTCACCGGGGACGGGATGCGGTTGATCCTGTCGCGCGACGTGCCGTCATTCGTGGCGGCTGGCGTCAAGCCGGTTGTCGAGCAGTTTCTCGCCGCCCAGGGTGTTGGGCTCGACGATCTCAGGCACCACCTGCTGCACCCGGGCGGGGCGAAGGTGATGGCCACCTATCGGTCCGCGCTGGGGTTCGACGACACGGCGGTCGATGGGGCCAGGGCCGCGATGCGGAAATACGGGAACCAGTCGAGCGCATCGGTGCTGTTCATGCTGAGCGATCTGGCGCGCTCCGGCCGTCCTGTCGCCGACGACCTCGGATTCATGATTGCGCTCGGTCCTGGGTTTGCGGCCGAGATGCTGACGCTGCGCTGGTGACCTCGACACCCGACGTCACGATCGTCGGCGGTGGCCCGGCCGGCAGCTCCCTGGCGATCGCGCTCGGCCGCGCCGGCGCCCGCGTGGCGCTCTACGAGAAAGCGACGTTCCCCCGTCTGAAGCCGTGTGGTGAGGGCCTGCTGCCGCATGGGGTCGCGGCGCTCGAACGGCTGGTCGGGTTGCCCTCGGCGCCGCGTGTCCGCGGGCTCCGGTTCTCAGCCGGCGGCGAAACCGTGGACGTCGATTTCCCCGCCGGACATGGTCTCGTGGTCCGTCGCGACCGGCTCGATACGTGGCTCTTCACCGCAGCGGCGGAGACCCCTGGTGTGGACGTTCGCACCGGCACCGCCTTCGACGGCGAGCGGGGACGCGTGCTCGTGGGCGCCGACGGCGCGAAGTCCCGCTTTCATCGACTGCTTCCCGCCACGCCGGATCGTCCGCGTCGGGTGGGGCTGTCGACCCACGTGCACGGGATCGCCGGGGTCGAAGATCGGGTCGAGGTCTTCTTCCACGACCACGGGGAGGTGTACATCGCGCCGGCGGGTGGTGGTGAGACGCTCGTCGCTGGACTCTTCGACTATCGCCACTTCCGCCGGGACGGGCTGCCCCATCTCCTCGGCACGTTGCCGGCGTTGCGCGACCGGGTGGAACGACTGGAACTGACGACGCCGCTGCTGGCGTCGGCGCCGCTCGGGCTGCGCGTGCCGCGGGTCGTCGACCACGCCAGGCAGTTGCTGTTGGTCGGCGATGCGGCGGGGTGTCCGGATCCGATCACCGGGGACGGGATGGCGCTCGCGCTCTCGTCGACCGAGCTGGCCGCCGACGCGATTCTCACCGGGCGGCTGGGTGACTACCAGCGCCAGCGGCTGGCGCGTGGCCGCCGGGCTCGACGGCTGGGACGTCTCATGCTGCGACTGTCGCGGACAGAGCGGCGCGCGGCCTGGTTCCTGCGGGACCTCTCCGGCGTCATCCCCAAGCTGCTGGATGTGGCGCTCGAACCAGGGTCTACCGCCGGGTAGCGCGATGTCCCTGGAGATCCGGTCGCTCGAGCGGGAGCTGATGGACGACCGGGAGTATCCGCAACCGATCGTCGACGAGGTCTATTGTTTCCTCGGCGCCATCGGACGTTGGCTGGGCGGGACGAGGGCGACCCTTGCCCGGTTCGAGACGCTCAGTCGGAGGTGGCGGCCGGGCGAGCGGATCGAGGTGCTCGATGTCGCCTGCGGGGGAGGCGACCTGGCCCGTGCGCTCACCGCCTGGGGGCGTCGGCGCGGCTTCGCCCTCCATGTGACCGGTCTCGACCTCAGTCCGACGGCGCTCGATTGTGCGCGCCGTCGCGGGCCGCTCGATTCCAGGCTCCGGTTCGTGTGCGGAGACCTGCACGACGCGCTTTGTCGAGACCATACGTTCGACTACGTGACCTGCTCGCTCTTCTTTCACCACCTCACCGATGACGAGGTGGTGTCGACGCTGCGGGCGTTCGACCGGTTCGCCCGGCGCGGCATCGTGGTGAACGACCTCATTCGTCGACGACGGCACCTCATCTGGTGCTGGCTGTTTACGCGACCGTTCAACGAGGTGTTGCGGCACGACGGGCCGCTCTCGGTACGGCGCGCGTTCCGCGTGGATGAGTTGGCCCCGCTGGTCGAGCGTTCGGGCCTGGACTGGCTGGAGATCGAGACGCACTTCGGCCACCGCCTCACCCTCGCCGGCCACCGTCCTGATGTTGATGCTCACCAGGTTTTGCGTCGAGACGTTCGCGTGTCGGCGGGAAACCCTAGTACGTCATCCCGTACAGCATGTAATTGATGCCGAGCTGGAAACCGTGGTTCTCGGCCTCGAACGGCAGGAGGCCGGTCCCGGCGAGCTGCCAGTACTCGCCCAGGTTCGTGTCGTAGTTGACGAGCGCCATCATCCGGCCGCTGGGGTCGTTGTCTTCGAAGACGCCGAAGAACTTCGGTATCAGCCCGCCGAGGTGGTGATTGGGCGGATTCGGCACGTCGACCTCGCCCACCTCGAAGAGGAGGTTGAAGACCGGGTGGCTGCCGTCGAGCTCCATCAGCTGCGCGTCGGGGAGAACGCGCTTGAACTGCGCCTCGAAGTTCTCCCATTGCTGCCCTTCGAAGTCGTTGAAGATTAGGAACCCGCCCTTACGCATGTAGTCGCGCAGCCGAACCGCCTGCTCGTCGGTCATGACCCAGAACCCCGGCTCCCACATCATCGCGGCCGGATAGCGGAACAGCTCGTCGTCGTCGAGACTCAGGATCAGGCTGGTGTCGGTGCGGGCGTCGACCGCGGTGTACTCGCCGAGCACCGACATGAGGTTCGCTTCGGCGCTGGGGAACTCGTGCAGCCACATGTTGATGCCGCGCCCGAGCGGCATCGAGCCGAACGTGCCGCGGGTCCAGCGTAGCCGGACGAAGGTGAAACGGCCGTCGTAGTCGAGCTCGCGCTGCCCCCACCCGCGGTAGCCGAACTGAGCCGACAGGCCGACGGCGCAGATCGCCACCAGAAGGATGGCGGCCATCCAGCGACGGCTCCATTCGCGGCAGAGGGTTCGTCTGGGCACGGCGTTGACGCCACCATGATGCCTGGGTCCGGCGGCGGTGTCGAACGCCGACGCCTGTCGCGGGGTGGCGCGCTAGGGCGTGGAGAAGCGCTCCAGGATCCAGCTGGTCACGGTCTCGAGCAGCTCCGGTGCCAAGGTTTCCTCGATGAGGGCGTACTCGGAAGGGGCGCCGGTGTCGGCGGCCTGGAACCGGTGGTTGAGGCCGTCGAGCTCACCGGCGTAGCCGCCGCCGTCGGCGGCGATGTGGAACACGAGCGGCAGCGTCGGGCCGACGGGCACCTGCAGCGTGCCCTCCCAGGCGCCAACCACCGGTGGTTGCGCGGCCGTTGACGAGGGGTAGAGCAGCAGGCGAAGCCCGAGCAGCAGGCCTGGCACGAGTCGCGTGAGCATGGGTCCCCCGTGTGGGCTGGTGCGCCCGTAGACGGGCGCATCTGGGGGAACTACGTGCGATTCGCGGGTCTATTTGGTCTCTCTATCGGAGACCCTGTTTCTCCATGCTGCGGTAGACCTCGAGGATGTGGCGGATATCATGGTTGCCTTCGTGACAGCCGTACTCATAGACCGGTCCATCGGTCGTCACCATGGGAATCTCCGCGCTCCATGGGACATCCCAGGTGTGGGGGTCTTCCACCGTGAACTCGTAGTGAATGCTGTCGGCGCTGGTCCTGGTAAAACGCTCCTCGACCTGCATGTGCCGGCTCGAGCCCTGCCAGGCGGTGATGTCGTTGAAGTGGGTGGTGCTGACCACCAAGGTGTCCCCTTCCCAGTGACCGCGGGAATCGCCCGGATACATGCGGATCTTCTCCGAGATCTCGGGACGGCCGTCGAGCGGGATGATGCGTGGCGGGTTGTTGTTCTGCTCGGTCAGGATCACCACGTGGGTCTTCGTCTGGAAGATCTGGTGCACGTCGTTGTAGGACGGCGGCTGGAGCGGCGGTCCGTTGTAGCCGTAGTAGATGCAGCGTTCGCTCAGCGGGCGGAGCAGGTGATCAGAGAACGGATCCAGTCCCTCGCGGGCCGCCCGCCGTTTCGAGGCGCGTGCCTGCGCTTCGGCGTTGCGTGGCGGGATCTTGCCGTTGGGTGGGTCGACCACCAGCGACGTGCGCCGCGTGGACAATCCCTTCGGGACCCGTGTGGCCAGCCAGATGGCGTTGTCGTAGTGGACGTACTCCTCGTCCCGGTGGGTCTGGTCGAGGACCCGCTCCCGTTCCTCGGCGTCGCCGATGTTGATGACGAAACGGGCTAGCGGGTCGGCGCCGTCCACGGTGAGCTGCTGCTGGAGCAACTCGAACTCTTCTTCGGTATAGACCGCCTGGTCTCCGAGATAGTCGGGACGCTCCATTGGCGTGAATGTCTGTGTCGTCCAGTAGCCGGTCAGGTCCGGCCGCCCGTCCGCCGTGCGGGGGACGGTGTCGTCGGCAACCGGCAGCTCACCCGAAGGTCCCTGAGCGAATGCCGCGGGCGCGAGCCAGCTGGCGAGAGCGACCGTGACGATCGAGACCGCAAGCAGTCGAAGGCGCATCTGATCCTCCTGGACGGAGTCACGCACGGGGAAACGTGGTCATCATCGCCCAGCCCGACCGGAGAAGCAATGACTGCTACGCGACGCTCTCGACGTCGGCCCTTCGAATATCGTCGATGCCGTAGCGCAGCATGGCGATCCGCTCCAGGCCGCAGCCGAAGCCGAGGGCTGTGTGGGTCTTCGGGTCGGCTCCGAGGTGCGTGACGATCGGGTCGACGAACTCTCCCCAGGCGATGACTTCCGACCACGCCCCGTCCCGTTCCACCTCGAGCTCCCAGGCCTGACGGCACATCGGGTACTCGGTGGGCACGATCTTCACCGCCCGTCCCGGCAGCAGCCGGTCGACCGCCTTCAAGACGGTGCCGGTGATCTGCCAGGCGTCGAGTCGCTCCCGGTGGTCGAGCCAGAGCGCCTCGGACTGATGGAACGCTTCCAGGTGAAGCGCGTCGGGTCGACCCATCCGATACGCCTTGCCCGCCGCCCAGAGCCGGAGCGGGGCGCCGGCGCCCTCCATCTTCACCAGCAGCGGCAGCGTGAGGTCGTAGCGCAGGATCCGATCATCATCAACCTGATGAAGCTCGGATGCGCCGACGTAGAGCGCTCACCTTGCCGATCGATGCGGCCTGACGGAGGTCGACCACTTCCGGAAGCTCGACGTCAGTGAAGTCGACGAACATCTCGCGCAGGTCGTCCAGGGTTCGGCCGACCGGGTTCTCGGGAAGGTCGGTCAGCCGCGGCCTCGCCAGCAGTTCCACGACCTTGGCCGGCATCTCCCGGTCGAGGTTGCGGTGTCAAGTTCTCGCTGTTCGCTCATCTCCATCTCCTTCCGCAGCTTGTCCCTGACGCGCTGCAGCCGCTTGCGCATGGCGGTGGCTTCGACGCCGGCGTCGCGAGCCAGACGGGTGACACTCCACCCGCCGTGGTAGCGACGGTCGCACAGCCGTCGTTCTTCGGGAGGCAGGGTCAGGATGGCCGCGGCCAGACGTTGCCGCTGCTGGTCGGACCAGCGGGTTTCGAGCGTATCGAGTACCGGAAGGTCCGGGACCTCGTCCAGACAGAGGAGCGTCTGCCGCCGGGTGCGGCGGAGGTTGAGCGCCACCGTGATGACGATGCGCCGGAGCCAGCCGGGGAAGGCGGCGTTCTGCTCCAGATCGTTCAGCTGTCGATAGGCGCGCAGGAAGGCGTCCTGCGCCGCATCCTGCGCCAGCCCGGCGTCGCGCAGGACGCCGAACGCAACCGCCGTCGCCATCGTGCGGGTGGCGTCTACCACCTGCCCGTAGGCGTCGAGGTCGCCCTGTCTGGCCCGATCGATGAGCGGTTCGAGTGGCGGTGTCATCCGTGTCCGTGCCTCTATCACTCAAGACACAGCGCATCCCCAAACGTGACACACCTCAGCGATAATCGGCCATCGTGACCGACGAGCGTTGTCGTATCGGGCTGGTGCTGTCGGCTGGAGGGCTGCGTGGCGCCGCCCACCTTGGCGTGGTGCGCCGGTTGGCGGCCGAAGGTGTGTCGGTCGACGTGATGGTGGGGGTGAGCGCGGGCGCCGTCATCGCCGGCTACTACGCCGCCGTCGGTCTGACCATCGACGAGATGCTCGCTGACGCGACCGTGTTCAAAGGGCGGCACCTTGTGGCGCACAGCTTCGCCGTGCGGGTGCCGACCTGGTGCCGGCCGCTGGTCAATCCCTTCGCCGGTGTCATTCCGTCCCGCCTCGGCCAACTCGAAGCGAGTCGCTTCGATCGTCTGCATCATGGGGTCTCGGCCATCGGCGTCGTCTGTCACGACCTGACACACGATTGTCCCCGATACCTGGCGACCGGCGACGACGGTGGGGTGCGTCTGTACGATGCGGTGGCCACCAGCGCCGCGGTGCCGGACATGTTCGCGGCCCAGCCGATCCGCTATCGCGGCGAGGTGAGCGAGTTTACCGATGGCGGGGTGAGTGACGCGCTACCGGTGGGGTTCGCCGAGGCCGCGCCGCTGGCGGCCACCCACATCATCGCGTCGGACTGCCGCAGCCGCGGTGAAGGGCTTGAGGACACCGAACGGCTGATCTACCTGCGACCCAGCCTGGAGGACACCAGAACCCTCAAAGCCCCGAAGGAATCGCTCCTCAAGGCGGTCGAGGCTGGCGAGGCCACGGTCACCGACGACGTCCTCGCCCGCATCCGCGCCTGGGAACGCGCGCCTGAAGCCGCCGGTCGCTGAAGCGAGAGCCTTTCAGCGAACTTAAGCGGTTTCGCGGCATCGCGACGCCCGCGAAACCCGACCCGAGCCCGGGGAGCGGCCGCGGCACTACAGGCCGAAGGTATAGACGATGTTGCCGATCGGCATCGTCACATACTGCTGGCCGTCGACGGCGTAGCTCATCGGCTGCGCATTGACCGGCCCGCCGAGCGGGATGTGCCAGAGCGGGGCCCCGGTCTCGGCGTCCAGCGCGAACAGGATCCCATCGGCGCCGGCCGCGAAGACCAGATCGCCGGCCGTGGCCAGCACGCCCGAGCGGCTGCGGGGTGTGATCGGGAACTCCCACTTCACGTCGCCGGTGGTCGGGTCGATGGCTCGGATGGCGCTGTGGTAGTTGTCGATCGGGAGCGGCGTCTCGGTGCCGCCGCCGAGAAAGGTGTCTCCCTCGCTGTATTCCTCTTCCCGGTTGAAGAACAGCGCCTCGCCGTCGAACGCGTTGACGTAGAGCAGGCCAGTGCGCGGGCTGAAGGACGGCGACCACCAGTTGGTACCGCCCCCCGCGATCGGCGCGACGAGCGTGCCCTCCGTGCTGGGCTTCGTCCCCGGGCGTCGGATCGGTCGCCCGTTGGCGTCCAGTCCTTCGGCCCAGGTTTGATGGGCGAACTGCTCGCCCAGGAGGAACTCGCCGGTTTCCCGGTCGAGGGTGTAGTAGAACGCATTCCGATTGGCCCACAGCATCGCCTTGCGAGCCTCGCCGTCGATCTCGATGTCGGCCAGGACCGGAATCTGGATGGCGTCCCAGTCGTGTTCATCGTGGGGCGTGAACTGGAAGTACCACGACATCTCGCCCGTGTCGCCGTCGAGCGCCAGCACCGAATCCGAGTAGAGGTTGTCGCCCATCCGGACGTCGCCGTTCCAGTCCGGTCCCGGATTGCCGGTGCCCCAGTAGACCAGGTTCAGTTCCGGGTCGTACGAGCCAGTCAGCCAGGTCGGCGACCCGCCGGTCCGCCAGGAGTCGCCGGCCCACGACTGGTTGTCTGGATGATCGGGACCGGGGATGGTGTAGGTCCGCCACTTTAGTTCGCCAGACGCCGCGTCATACGAATCGAGGAACCCGCGGATCCCGTATTCGCCACCGGCAATGCCGGTCACCACCTGGTCCTTGACGATGAGCGGCGCCGCGGTCTTGCTGTAACCGCTTTCGTGGCTCGCGACTTCGCGGTTCCACAGCAGGCTGCCCGAACGGCCGTCGATGGCCACCAGATGGGCGTCGAGGGTGCTCATGTAGAGCGTTTCGTCGAGGATGGCCACGCCGCGGTTGTTCCGGCCGCAGCAGATCCGCAGGTCGCCGGGAAGCGGATGGTCGTAGCGCCAGAACGGCTGGCCGTTCTTCGCATCCACCGCCACCAGATTGCTGGGCGACTCGGTGATAAACATGACGCCGTCGACCACGAGCGGCGTGGTCTCGTTCCGGTCGAGCTGGCGGATCTGATGGGTCCATTTCAGGGTCAGCCCGGAGACGGTGTGGCGGTTGATCTGCTCGAGCCGGC
>CAJWMX010000105.1 GCA_913043805.1 uncultured Acidobacteriota bacterium
TGAGCGTCGGCGTGCCCACGCCAAAACCACCGCCCGCCCGGGCGAGGAAGCCCCACCCGAGCTCGTAGGTCAGCGACCCGCGGGGCATGGCGGCAAAGCCGAATGGCCCGTTCTTGACGAAGCGCGCGCCCGCCGTCAGCAGCAGGTCGGGAAACAGCTGAATCCGGTCTTCGGCGTAGAGACTCAGGTTGGCGCGGGTCTGATCGAACAGGTTGGTCCGCGTGAACCGCCCGGCCTCGCCTTCGGCGCTGCCACCGAACGTCATGTAGTGGAACTCATCGATCTCGAAGGCGTACTCGTAGCTCACCCGGCCCGTCCGCAGGTCGTTACGCCGCCCGCCAGCCAGAGGCAAATCGGGGACAGACACCAGACGAGCGGCCTCGACCGACGATTGCAGCAACAACGTGCCCGAGTCGAGCGGGTTCAGCGAGCGGATATCGCTCTGCGTCCCCACCAGGCGAAGCTCGTGCAAGCTGCGCTGGCCACGGCGCAAGCGGAAGGTGCCCGCCCCGGAGAGCCGTGTCCGTTCCTGGCGGGCATCGAGATCCGGGCGTACCAGCAGGGTCGGGCCCGATCGTCCGACTTCGCTCGTCTCACCCTGGAAGTTCAGGTGGGCCGTGATCGCGCTCCCGGTGAAATCGAAGGATCCGGCCACCGCGGTGCGGCGATAGTCGGTGTTCGGCTGCTCGTTGTCCGCCTCGGCATGCTGGGCACTTAGATGCCAGTCGTAGATCCGACTCGAACCGCTCGTCGCGGCCCCGAACTGCCTCCACCCGTAGTCGCCGGCTTCAACCGAGCCCGAGAAAAGTGGTGACGCCGGATCGCCGGTGGGCCGGATGAGCCGATGGGCGACGCCGGTCAGCTCGCCATCGCGTCGACTCGACGGCAGACCGCGCACGACCTCGAGCCGTTCGGTTACCTGGCCGTCCCACCCATGTAGCCGCTGCACGGTGCCCTCGAGGGGCGTGCCATCAGTCACCAGGAACCGATCGGTCGCTTCGACGCCACGGACCACCAGCGACGTGGGCTGTCCGATACCTCCTTCGCGAGCCACGGCGACACCCGGCACGCGCTCCAGATACTGGGCCAGCGGCAGCACCCCCGCCTCAACCGTCTCGCCGTCGAAGAGCGAGGCGGCCAGGCCCGGGCTGGCTTCGAAAAAGCGGGCGGCGTCCCAGCGCCGCTGCGCGACCTCGTCGAGCGACCGGAGCACCAGATCGCTGCGGATGGTGATATTGGCCACGACACCAACCTGCAGCTCCGGGACCAGCACGAGGTCGGTGTCGCTGATCCCGATCGAGACCAGCCCCGGCAGCAACCCCTCGACCTCGTACTCGCCGTCCGCGTCGGTGGTGCCCGAGGCGGTCTGTTCGTCACTCGAAACGGTGACCGTCACGCCTTCCACGGGCACACCGCTGAGCGTGGTCACGATGCCTACCAGCGTGCCGAGCCCCTGGGCGGCGCCGGTCGACGGCGCACCCGCGAGGATGGCCAGGGTCAGCAGTGACGTGAGCCACCGAGACGCGCCTCGGCCGAGGCTGATCGCACGAAGAGAACTGAGGGTCTGTATCACCACAGCTTCTGTGTCAGACGCTGGACGCACTCGAATGGTCGCCTGGGAGGGTCCTGTGTTTGCCGACCGATTCACTGACGCGCCTCCGGCACCAGCTCGGTCTCCTGTTGCTCGCCGTCTCGCATGAAGACCACCGACGCCGGTTCCCCGACCTTGAGCAGGTCGAGAGCGAACATGTAGTCGTAGATGTTGGCCACCGACTGGCCCGCCAGTCCGACGATGATGTCACCTTCCTCGAGCCCGGCCTTCTCGGCCGGCCCGCCGCCCATGACGCCGGACAGCAAGAGTCCCTCGACCTCCGAGCCGTAGTCAGGGATCGTCCCGGTGAAGATCCGCATCGCAGCCGCGCCACCCTGCTGCGTCCGCTCGACCCGGACGAACTGCGGAGCGGTCGTGTCGTTCACGAGCCGTCTCGCGACCTCGGCCCCATAACCGGCCACCCGCTCGAGATCGGGAAAGTTCACCGTCTCGGCGTCATCAGAGGGCCGATGATAATCCTCGTGACTGCCGGTAAAGAGCGCCAGGGTCGGCACTTCCGCCAGGTTCAGGCTCATCGCGTCGGTCGGCAGATACGGATCATCGACCCGCTGTAACTCGAACTCGTAGCCGGCGTTCACGTCGTTGACCAGATCGGGCCAGATCGGGCTGCTCCCCAGCGCCTGCACCGTGAGCTTGTTGTCACGCATCCGCCCGACCATATCGAAGTTGATGTAGGCGGCCACCTCGGTCATCGGCACCGGCGAGCGCTCGACGAAGTTGGCCGACCCGAGCAGGCCCAGCTCCTCGCCCGACCAGAACGCCAGAATGACGCCACGTCCCCTCTCCTCCGCCGCCAGCTCGCCACCGGCCGACAGCACCGCGGCCACTCCCGACGCGTTATCGTCCGCCCCGTTGTGAATCTGGCCGGCGTCCTCGCCCATGGCCAATGAGTTGCCATCTTCGCCAAGACCCAGGTGGTCATAGTGCGCGCCGAGCATGACATAGGGCTTTTCGGCCACCGACTCGCTCGTGGCGGGAAGATACGCCACGACATTATGCCCGGTGCGCTGCTCGCGCACGACCTGGACGTCCAGCGTCGCCTCGGCGCCCATGTCGAAGCCGGCGACGTGCGGGTTCCCCGAGTCCAGCTCGGCCTGCACCTCTTCCAAGGCGCGGTCTGGCACCAGATCGAACAACGCGTCGGCCATGGCCTGGTCGACACTGGCGGCGACGATGCCGGAATCAGCAGCCGCCGTATCCCCGGTCATCCCTACCAGCTCACCCGCATTGGGCGAACGGGGACCGGTCACCACGAGCAGTCCGAGCGCGCCGCGCTGACGGGCAGCCTGCGCCTTGAAACGTAGCCCGGCATACCTCGAGAGCGCCGCCCGGATGTCGGTTTCGGCGTCCTCAGGGAAGTAACGCAGCACCACCACGATCTTGTCGGTGACATCGAGCGTGGCGTAGCTGTCGTAGCTGAAACCATCCACTTCGGGGACGACCAGACCATAGCCGGCAAAGACCAGCGGCCCGGTCGCCTGTCCCGACTCGGAAAAGGACAGCGCCTGGACGGCCCCCGTCCCGGGCGACGCGACACCATCGACCTCGAGCGACGTGCCGCCATCCTCGGTGCTGCCAGTGTAGTCGAACGGCAGCCGGAATCCCTCGGCGCCAGGCAGCGGCTCGGCCCCGATGGCCTGAAGCTCAGCCACGATGTGATCGGCCGCCAGTCGGATCCCGTCGGTTCCGGTCAGGCGTCCGCCAAGCTCGTCGGACGCCAGCCGCTCGACGTTCTCCCGGATGGACGACGGCTCGCGCGGCGGCGCTTCGGTACAGCCCGCTGCAAGCGCAAACGTCACCGCCGCCGCGGAGAAACGGAGCCTGCTCATCGTCCACCTCAAATGTCGCACCACACACCCGCCGGACGGGCCTATCCCCACTCCACGCCGCCTCGCCCAGACGCTGCCGATCATTTCACTCTGAACCGAAGCTCTGCACGTGTCAACCGAGACGCTCAGGCGGACCGCGGCGAGATCTCGAGTTCGTCCGCCCGGGCACCATCCGACCGCGCCGGCGACAACGTCACCAGCTCGCCGCTGAAAGCGCTGACTCGACCTCCTGGCAGCACGACCCCGACGAGGTTCAGCGGATCGGCGGCCGGCACCCGCAACGCCGATGTGGACGGCGATTCCCGGCGAACAATCCGCAGCAACTCGACCGCCTCGGGCCGGGCGAACTGCTCGCCCACGAACCCGGCAACGAATCGGCCGCCTCGAATCTCCCCCCGCGCCTCCATGCGCCGCAACGCCCCGAGCAGCTCCCTCCACGGTGAAGCGAGCGTCTCGCGAGCGAGCAGGTCTCGAAACACCACACGCCAGCAGGTCGTCCGATCGCATCCGCTGGATGGGCGGCGGCACCTTCCGACCTCCGGCGAAGCGGAGCACAGCAGGAGCTCGGGACGCATTCCAGCGCCAGCGTGCGCCGAACATCGGTGACGGCAGCATCGCCTGACGGAGCACGTCTTCTACCGTGTCGACGTTGAGGAAGCGAAAGATGAGCTCGAGCGGAAAGCTGTGCTGCTCGGCGAGTGAGATGACAATGCCGTTGTCGGTGGCCGCGGCCTGCAACTCGAAATTGAAGGACCGACAGAACCGCTTGCGCAACCTCAGTCCCCAGGCGCGGTTGATCCGCGCACCGAACGGGGCATGGAGCACGAGCTGCATCCCGCCGCCCTCATCGAAGAACCGCTCGGCGACCACCCGTCGCTGACTCGGCATGGCGCCGAGACTGGCCTGCCCGGCCCGCAGATAAGCGACCGCTTGTTCCACCCCGGCGCGATCGAGCCCGCATTCGGCGACGAGCCATGTGGACACCTCCTCGGGCCGGGCCACGACCTCCTCCCGGAGGCGAGCGACCTCCTCGGACAGCTCGGCCGTGGGGCCGGGCGCTTCGCCGCGCCAGAAGGACACCGTCGGCGCGGTGCCGCCGGCATCCTCGACCCGGAGTCGGCCGACCTCGACCCGGCGAATCCGCCAGGAGCTCGTGCCGAGCAGGAAGATATCGCCCGACATGCTCTCGACGGCGAAGTCCTCGTCCACGGTCCCGACCGTCGTCTGCTCGGGCTCGGCCACGACCAGATAGTTGGCGTTGTCGGGAATCGCGCCGCTGCTCGTGATCGCGGCCAGGCGAGCGCCTCGCCGACCACGCACGGCGCCATTGACCCGGTCGAGGTGCAGGTAGGCGCCGTATCGACCCCGCGACGTCGTGATGCCATCGGCCAGCATCTCGACCACGGCATCGAAGGCCGACCTCGGCAGTTCCGCGTACGGCGCGGCCCGCCGCACCAAGGCGAACAGCTCATCGAGGTCACGAGACTCGCCGGCGCACGTCGCCACGAGTTGCTGGGCGAGCACGTCGAAAGGCCACGCCGGCGCCTGAAGCTCGTCGAGTCGGCGGCCTCGAATCGCCCGCACCAGGGCCGCGCACTCGACGAGCTCGTCTCGCGTCGTCGCGAACAGACGCCCCTTGGGAATGAACCGCTGCGCCTCGGTGTCGACCTGATGGCCGGAGCGACCGATCCGTTGCAGCGCCACCGCGATGGAGCGGGGCGACCCGATCTGACAGACGAGATCGACCGAACCGATGTCGATGCCCAGCTCGAGCGATGCCGTCGCCACCACCGCTTTCAGGCGTCCGGCCTTGAGTCGCTGCTCGGCCGAGAGTCAGAGACGGCGGTCGAGGCTCCCGTGGTACGCCAGGACCGCCTCCTCGCCCAGCCGCTCGGCCAGGTGATGCGCGACCCGCTCGCACAGGCGTCTGGTGTTCACGAACACGAGGGTGGTCCGATGGGCGTCGATCAGAGTGGCGATCCGGTCGTAGATCTCCGCCCACATCTCGTTGGTCGCCACCACGCCCAGCTCGTCGCGCGGCACCTCGACTGACAGGTCGAGCTCTCGCACGTAGCCGGCGTCGACCACATCCACCGATGCGGTGGTGTCGGCGACCTCACCCGACCTCGCGGCGTCTGGCTCACCGGCGGCGCCACCAAGAAAGCGGGCCACCAGCCCGATCGGCCGCACGGTCGCCGAGAGCCCGACCCGCTGGGGCCGGCGGCCCGTCGTGGTTTCGGCCAGGTCGTCGAGCCGGGCGAGGCTCAGCGCCAGATGGGAACCACGCTTGTCGTCGACCAGCGCGTGAATCTCGTCGAGGATGTGCGGCGGCCGGCGGAGCATACGCGCCCGCTCAGCGGCGGGCGTGTCGCCCGTGCGCACTCCCACCCGGATGCCGGGGGGCCGCACCCCGCGCGCCTCGGCGAGCGCCTCGAGCTCCCGCAACGGGGCCTCGAGGTTCCGACCGATGTCGTTGCTGAGCGCCTTCAGCGGCGACACGTAGAGGGCGTCAATCCGATCGGCAAGCGGTGCGTCGGCCGCGGCCGACAGCAGACCATCCAGGCAGATCAGGAACGCCGCGAGCGTCTTCCCGGACCCGGTGGGCGCCGACACCAGCACGTCTCGACCGGCGCGGATTCGGGGCCACGCGTCGAGCTGGGCTGGGGTCGCGTCATGAAAACGGGTGGTGAACCACTCGCTGACAAGAGGGTGGAAATCCTGCATGAGTGACCGGTTGGCCCCCGGGACAGCCTGGGGATTCGGCTCATGCGCGATCCCGGGCTCCGGCCGGCGCCTTCTGGCGAGACCGGCGCCGACGGGGCGGTCCGTCGCGTCGAGACGCCGGGCGGGCATCGTCGATCGGCGGGAACTTGTCGAAGAACCGATCGCAGGCCTTGCGGAAACGGTCCGAGAGCTGGCGACCCTCATCGCCGGGAATCACGCCCAGCGACCGACGCTCGGACTGCGCTTGACGGACCGTCTCGGTGTCGGCCCGTTGCTTGGCCGCAGGGTCCATCCGCGCGCCCATGGTGTTGCTGGCCAGAGCCTCGCGGAGCTGGGAGGCCAGAATCTCCGCCGGACTCTCGCCGCTCGAAGACGGGGCCGGCGCTTCTTCGAGCAATGCCTCGACCTTCTCGCACAGGCGCTCGAGCTTGCCGCGATTGCGGGCCGGATCCAGGTCGGTGCCGGCGAACGCCGTCGGATAGCGCTCGACCACCCGGGCCAGCGCGTCCTGGAAGCGAGTCGTGAGGCTCCGCTCCTGTGGCCGAGGCACATGCGGGAGTTGACGCCACTCGGTCCGAGCCGCGGACACGATCGCGACGAGATCCTCGGGAGGCTCGGATGCCTCGTCGCCATCGGGCGTCAGCCGCTCGATCCGCTCACACACCGCGGCGCGGGCGTTGATCTTGTCGGCGAACTCGGCGTCGACCTCGGCCTGGGCCCGGTCGAAGACGGCGTCGCATGCCGCCCGGAAACGGGCCCACAACGCATCGGAGCGGGAACGCTTCACGGGACCGACGTTCTTCCATTCGGCCTGCAGCCGCTTGGCGGTGTTCTTGGCCGACTCCAGATCCTTCTCTTCCGCCAGAGCCTCGGCCTGGACGCAGAGCGCCTCCTTGGCCTCCGCGTTCTTGCCCCACACCTTGCGGCGCTCGGCCAGATCGTCCCGGCGGCGCTTGAAGAACTGCCCGGACGCCGCCCGGAACCGGTTCCACAGCTCCCGCTCCTGTTTGCGGGTCGCCGCACCGACCTGCTTCCACTCCGCCTGCAGCTCGGTGAACCGCTTGGCCGTCTTCACCCAGTCAGTCGACTCGGCCAACTGCTCTGCCTCTTCGCACAACGCGGCCTTCTGAGCCGACCGCTCCACGCGGAGGGCGTCCTGGGCGGTCTGAAACGCCTCGACGCGAGGCTGGATCGCCTCATGCGCCGCCTTGAAGCGTTTCCAGATTTCGTCGCCTTCGCCGCGCGGGACATCAGCGGCCTCGCGCCAAGCCGTCATGATCTCGCGATACTCCCGCGCCATGGCGGCTTCGTCGTCGAGCGCGGCCAGCTTCTCCATGCGCTGACACAAGGCCGCCTGCACGCCCAGGTTCGCCCACTGTTTCCACTCGGCGAACCCGCGGAGCTCCCGCACGCGGCCGGTCAAGGCAGTTTGAGCCGACTGGAACCGCGCGGTAAGCGCGTCCCGGTCCTCGCGGCTCGGCAGGCGTCCCATGTTGCCGAGCACCGACCGGGTGATCCTGAGCCAGCGCTCGGCCTCGCGCAGTTCGAGCTGATCATTGGCCAGCGCCTGCTCGATCTCCTCGGCGCGGCGCGTCTGCTTGGTCAGGGTTGCCTGCTCGCGCTTTCGCTGCTGCGCGCGCGCCGTCTCCACGCGTTCGTCCCGACGGGTCACAGCCGCCTCGACCCGAGCCGCCAGCTCGGACACCTCGTCCGGCTCGAAGGCGCCGACCAGTTCCTTCCACTCGGCGTGTGGACGGGTCCACTGTCGCGTCAGCCGGGCAACGTCCTCCGCCTGGCTCAGTTCTTCGAGGGCCGCCGCCAGCTCTTCGAGCCTGGCGCGCCGTTCGGCGGCAGACCGCCGCCGCTGAATCTGCCCGGCGGCGCGCGCGAGCAACGCCTGAAACCGCTGGTCGACCTGGCTGGGTTCGGCACCGTCAGACGACGCCCCGTCACCGGCGATCACTTCCCACTCGCTCCGCAGTCCAGCCAGCGTGTCTTCCAACGACTCGCCAGCATCGTCGGTCTGGTCGAGGCGAGCCTCCAACCGGTCGCAGATCTCCGCCCTGGCCGCGTCGGCTTCCGCGGCACTTTGACGGAGGGCTTCCGCCTCGACCCGGGCGTCAGCCAGTTCCGCCAGTCGGCGCCTGGCGCCCGCGACGGCCGCCTCCCAGCGCCCGGTCCCCGGGGCCGCCTCGTCCTCTCCGGCCGAAGACGCGTCGGCGCCCAGAGAGGCCCACTCGCGCTCCAGACCCTCGAGCTCGGCGCCCAGTCGCGTCTCGTCCAACGCGCCGTCGGCGGCGGCCAGCGCTTCCAGTCGTCCGCAGATCACCTCACGGCGCTCCTGGCACTGGCTCGCGGTTGGCGCTTTGGGACG
>CAJWMX010000106.1 GCA_913043805.1 uncultured Acidobacteriota bacterium
AGGCGGGGCTTTCCGCGCTGGCTGAGGTCGGGCTCGGCGACCTGCTTGCGCTCGACGAGGACGGGGGCGCGGTGCGGGTGCTGGAGGCGCTCGGCGCGAGTGGGCTGCGGGTCAACCGGCTCTGGGCGCCGGCGGCGTCCGCCGACGAGGCGGTGGCGGCGTTTGCCCGAGTGGCGGAGTGGGGCGCGGCAGCCGGGGTCTGTCGGTCGCTGGCGCCACTCTCCGACGATGATCCGACCCAGCCGTCCACCGGCTATGCTGACCTGCGCCAGGTTGCGCTGGCTCGACTCCTGGTTGACAATATCGACTCGATCCAGGTCGACTGGTCGCGACATGGTCCGAAGCTCGCGCAAGTGGCTCTGACTTTCGGTGCTGACGACCTGGACGCTGTGCCGGCTGAGTCCGGAGAGCAGGGATGGCGCCGGGCGCCGCGCGAGGAGGTGCGGCGGAACATTGTCGCCGCGGGATACACGGCGGTCCGTCGGAATGGCCGCTTCGAAGCGTCATGAGTGCGATTCGAGTCAGCGCAGTTGAGTATCTGAATGCTCGGCCGCTCGTTCACGGGCTGGACGCCCGCTCCGATCTGTTCGAGCTGCAGTACGACATTCCCGCGCGCTGCGCGGCCCAGCTCCACGAGAAGTCGGTGGACCTCGGGCTGATCCCGTCGATCGAGTACCTGCACTCCTCCGACTACAGTATCGTGCCGGATCTGGCGGTGGCCTCGGAAGGGGACGTCGCGTCGGTGGCGCTGTTCACCACCCGACCGGCGACGTCGCTTCGCTCCATCGCGGTCGACAGCAGTTCCCGGACCGCGGCCGCCCTGTTGC
The DNA here is from genome assembly GCA_913043805.1 of uncultured Acidobacteriota bacterium. Lineage (GTDB taxonomy): Bacteria > Acidobacteriota > Vicinamibacteria > Vicinamibacterales > UBA8438 > UBA2994. The sequence goes on from CAJWMX010000106.1 coordinate 828, forward strand.
GCGTGCTTTGCACCGAGTGGTGGGACATCGACCCGAAGCTGGTGAAGCTTCGTCCCGAGCTTGATGTCATGCTCAAGCGGTGCGACGCGGCACTGGTGATCGGTGACCGGGCGTTGCATCTCGAATACGAAAGCCAGGGGCTGGACAAGGTCGACCTTGGGGACGAGTGGACGGCCATGACGTCGTTGCCGTTCGTGTGGGCCATCTGGGCGGGACGAACCGGCGTCGTCGGCCCCGAGCACGTCGCTGCCCTCCAGCAGGCGCGCGATGCGGGCGTGGCGGCGATCGACGAGATCGTGGCGGCCCACGGACACAAAGGCGACGACGAGCAGGAGGTGGGGCGAGACTATCTGAGAGAGAACGTCTCGTTCTCGCTCGACGTTCGCGCCTTCGAGGGGCTGCGGAAGTTTTACGACTACGCCTATGACCTGCGGCTCGTCCAGACGCCACCCAGCATCAGGCTCTTTGAGCCCTAGGCCGCAGACGAGCCTGCGGCCAGGCCAGTCCGAACAGCATGAGTGTTGAGTCGATCGCCGATCGGGTGCTCGCCGGAGCGCGGGTGGGTCCGGAGGAGGCGCTTGAGCTGTATCGCGACGCGCCCACCAGCCTGCTGGGGCGTCTGGCCGACACCATCCGCGCTCGCAAGCATCCCGAGCGGGTCGTCACCTACATCATCGACCGCAACGTCAACTACACGAACGTCTGCGTGGCCCGCTGTAACTTCTGTGCGTTCTATCGCCCGGTCGGTTCGGGCGAGGGCTACGTGCTGGGGTTCGATGAGCTGTTCAAGAAGATCGATGAGACGCTGTCGGTGGGGGGCGTGCAACTGCTGTTGCAGGGCGGGCACAATCCCGACCTGCCGATCGCGTGGTACGAGGATCTCTTCAAGGGCATCAAGGAGCGCTACCCGGAGTTCAAGCTGCACGCGCTCTCGCCTCCCGAGATTCTCCACATCTCCCGGTTGTCGCAACTGTCGGTGGTCGAGGTCGTGAAGCGTCTGGTCGCCGCCGGTCTCGACAGCGTGCCTGGCGGCGGCGCGGAGATTCTCGTCGACCGCGTGCGCCAGCTACTCAATTGCGACAGCAAGGCGACGGCCGACGAATGGCTGGGTGTGATGCGTGCGGTGCACGAGGCTGGTCTACGGTCGACGGCCACCATGATGTATGGGAGCGTCGAGCGGCCGGAGGAGCGGATCGAGCACCTCTGCCGGCTGCGGGCGCTGCAGGATGACACCAGCGGTTTCACGGCGTTCATCACCTGGAGCTATCAACCGCCGAACACCGAGTTGGGCGGAGCCGAGGCGACCGGCGTCGACTACCTGCGGACCTTGGCGCTGAGCCGCATCGTGCTCGACAACTTCGACAATCTTCAGGCCTCCTGGGTCACCCAGGGCGGCAAGGTGGGGCAATTGAGCCTGGCCTTTGGCGCCGACGACATGGGTAGCGTGATGATCGAGGAGAACGTCGTGCGAGCCGCCGGCGCGGAATACTGCATGGACGAGGTCGAGATCGTCCGCAACATCGAGGACGCCGGCTTCCGGCCCCGCCGACGAAACATGGTCTACGACGATCTCGGCGGGCCGCTGTTTCGCGAACGGGCGATTCCACGCCGGACGGAGCTCGATGTGGCGCGTGAGGCCGGCGACGACTCGGTCCCCGCCGAGTTGGCGCGGTATCCCGCCCGCAGTCGCGCCGGAAAGCAGCAGCGGACCGACGCCGGACCGTGATTCACTATCACGCCGACTGGATACTGCCGATAACGGCGCCGCCCATCCGGCGCGGCGTGGTGACGGTACAGGCGGGTCGCGTGGTCGCGGCTGGCTCTTCCCCGACGGCCGATTCGGCCACCACCCATGACCTCGGGCGGGCGGTGATACTGCCGTCGCTCGTCAACGCGCATACACATCTGGAGCTGTCGGCGCTCGCGGGCCGGGTCGCGCCAGCTCCCTCGATGCCTGAGTGGGTGAGGTCGCTCATCGAGATCCGTGGTCGGTCGTCAGACCAGGATCCGGCGGCCATCCGAGCCGCCATCGGCGCAGTGCGCTCATCCGGCACCGGTCTGGTCGGTGACATCGGGAATACGCTGGCGGCCGTACCCGAACTGCGGAGCTCGCCGCTGCGTGCGCGCGTGTTCCGCGAAGTCGTGGGGTTCCCCGACGTTCTGGCCGACCAGGTGGTGACGGCGGCGGTCGAGGAAATCGCTGCCGTCGGGGGCACCGACGCGGTCAGGGTGGGACTGGCGGCGCATGCTCCTTACTCGGTCGGGCGGGAGGCGTTTCGGGCGCTTGGTCGGGCGAGCCAGGCGCTCGGGGGACCACGTGCCGTCCACCTAGGCGAGTCGTCCGAGGAGGTCGAGTTCCTGAGCACCGGGCGTGGACCGTGGCGCGACCTGCTGGAACGGATCGGCCGATGGGACCCGGCGTGGGAGGCTCCTGGCGCCGGTCCGGTGGCGCATCTCGATCAGCTGGGCTGGTTGGGCGACGATCTGGTCGTTGCGCATGGCGTCCAGCTCCGCGACGACGAGCTGTCGCGCCTGGCTAGTGCCGGAGCCACGCTTGTGACCTGTCCCCGGAGCAACCGCTGGACGGGGGTGGGCGACCCTCCCGTCGACCGGTTCGTGCGCTCCGGCGTGCGTCTGGCGGTGGGGACCGACAGCCTGGCGAGTGCTCCGGATCTGAATCTGTTCGCCGAGCTGGCGAGGCTCCGGGAACTCTCGTCGGATGTGCCCGCGTGCACGCTCTTGACCGCCGCCACGGCGCACGGTGCTCGAGCGCTCGGCTTCGGCGGCGAGCTTGGCGAGATCGCGCCTGGCGCGCTCGCGTCGCTAATTGCGGTCCCGGTTCCTGACGAATCCCTCGATGTGGAAGAATATTTGGTACGCGGCGTTGGTCCGGACCAGGTGACCTGGCTCGACCCGGACGACGGTGCCGCCGGCTGATCCCGCCGCGCTCCCCATGTTTTCGACCCTCCGCACCTACGCGTCATTCGTCCGCTTCAGCCATTCGGTGTTCGCGTTGCCGTTCGCGTTGGTGGGGGCCCTGCTGGCGGCTCAGCAGACGCCGGTCACGCTGGGAGGCGTGCTGTGGATCGTGGCTGCGATGGTCACAGCGCGCACGGCGGCCATGGGGTTCAACCGACTGGTGGACAGTCGCTTCGATGCGATGAATCCGCGGACGACGGACCGCGAGCTGCCGCGAGGGGACCTGTCACGGGCGTCTGCGACCGCGCTCGTGGCGGTGTCATCGGTCGCCTTCATCCTGGTCTCCTACCAGCTGAGCTGGATCTGCTTCGTCTTGTCGCCCCTCGCCCTGGTCATCGTCTTCTGGTATTCGCTGGCCAAGCGTTATACGACCTACACGCAGCTGTTCCTCGGCCTGGCGCTGGCCGTGGCGCCGGTTGGTGGCTGGTTGGGCGCGGGTGGTGGCGCCGGCTGGGCGCCGTGGGTTCTCGCGCTGGCGACGGGCGCCTGGGTGGCCGGGTTCGACATCTTCTACGCCTGTCAGGATCTCGACTTCGATCGCGCCCATGGCCTCCGCTCGATCCCGGCCCGGTTCGGCGTCGAGACCTCGCTGACGATCGCCCGCACCCTGCATCTGATCACCGTCGTGGCCCTGGCGGCGGTGGCGTTGGTGATGCCGCTCGGTCCTTGGTATCTCGTCGGCGTGGCCGGCGTGGCGGCCCTGCTCGCCTATGAGCAGACCCTGGTCCGGCCTCACGATCTGTCCCGGGTGAAAGAGGCCTTCGACCTGAACGGCTATGTCGGGATCTTCTACCTGGTTGCGACCGCGGCGGCACTGTATGTCGGATAACGCCAAGCCGAGTTTCGCCGTCGGTATCACCGGCGCCAGCGGCGCCCTGTATGCCGTCCGTACCGTCGCCGCGTTGCTCGAGGCGGGGTGTCACGTCGAGCTGGTCGTCTCCGATTTCGGCCGGAGGCTGTTGCGCGACGAGCTTGGCGAGGAGGCCAGCCTCGATCGGTTGACCGACTATCTCGCCCAACGCTACGGCGACGGCGTCGCCGCCGGCTCGATGACGGTGCTGAACAATCGAGATGTCGGCGCGTCGATTGCCAGCGGGAGCCACGCCTGCCAGGGCATGGCCATCATTCCCTGCTCGATGAAGACGCTCGCGGCGGTGGCCAACGGTCTGTCACGGACCTTGGTCGAGCGGGCGGCTGACGTGATGTTGAAGGAACGACGACCGTTGATCGTCGTGGCCCGTGAGACCCCCATGAGCCTGCCGCAGCTCAGAAACATGGTGGCGCTGGCCGAGGCGGGCGCGATCATGATGCCGGCGATGCCGGCGTTCTATCAGGGGCCGCGAACGCTGGACGATCTGGCCGACTTCATGGCGGGCAAGGTGCTGGCCTCCTTGGGTCTTCCCCATGAGCTTTATCCTCCCTGGACCGGATGACGATGTCAGCTCCGGCGGGCGAAAGGGCGCCGTATCTCGACAAGGATCCGCGACGGATCGCGGGTATGTTCGATGCGATCGCGCATCGGTATGACCAGCTGAACCGTCTGCTGAGTGCCGGGCTCGACCGTCGCTGGCGCCGCGTGGCGGTCGAGGCGCTTGAGCTCCGGGCGGGTGATCGTGTGCTCGACGTCTGCACGGGCACGGCCGATCTGGCGATAGCGGCGACCGCCGGCGGGACGCCGCGGGTCACCGTCCTGGGCATCGACTTTGCGGTCGAGATGCTGCAGCTCGGGTTGGGGAAGCTGCGCGCGGCCGGTCTTGACGGTCGGATTCGTCTGGCCCGTGGGGACGCCGCGCGGCTCCCGTGCGGGAGCGGCGTCATGGATGCGGTCACGGTCGGCTTCGGAATCCGCAATGTGCAGGATACGGCGGCTGGCATCGCCGAAATGGCGCGCGTGCTCAAGCCGGGAGGGCGACTGGCGATCCTCGAGTTTGGCGAGCCTCGGATGCCGGGCCTGCGCGCGCTCTATCTGTGGTACTTCCGACAGGTCCTGCCCAGGATCGGCCGTCGGCTCTCCCGGCACACGGACGCCTATGCCTACCTGCCCGCGTCAGTCAGCGCCTTCCTCAGTCCAGACGAGCTCGCCGCCCTGATGTCACGCTCGGGGTTCATCGACATTCGGATCGACCGACTGGCCTTCGGCGTCGTCTATCTGTATGTGGCTCGCAAGGTCGATGAGCCACGCAGAGCCGACTGATATACTCGCTATCGGGCCCAGTCCAGGCATGCTGTTCGACTTCGAGGGACGTCTGTACGACACTCCGACCATCGAGTCGGCGATGTCGTGGCGTGAGCGAAGCCTGCTGTCGTTCTTCGTGCATTTGACGGCAGTGGCGCTGTTGTTCATCGTGCCGCGCCTCGGTTTCGTGCAGGCGGCCGAGGAGCGTCGTCTGGAACGGCTGGCCGAGCGTGCCCGGGCCCTGGAACAGCAGGCGCAGCAGCAGAGTCCGTCGCTCGAGATGCCACCGGAGCTGGCCCTGCCGCCGGTGCAAGAGGACGACCAGATGTTCGTCTTCGTCCAGCCCCGGGTCGATACTCCTGCCACGGCCGCGCCCACACGCGGCGATCTGTCCGACATCGACCGCGTGTCTCAGTCGCCGGAGCTGGCCGAGGACCCGGTCAACAACTTGCCGAACGCCGAGGGGAACTCGCTGGAGTTCGTGATCGCGGAGGACATTTCCGAGCTGGAGTCCGAACAACCGGCCGGCGCACCAGCCGACGCGGCCGTGCTCGAACCGGACGGCTCTGAGGCACTTGAAGCGATCGATGGGGGAGAGGAGGCCGTCGACGGCGTCGAAGACCCGGGCGATGGCGCCGAAGAGCTCGTCGACGGGGCTGAGGCACCGCTCGAGGGCCAGCCAGAGGCGGACGATCAGCCCGCCCCTGACGACCCGCCCGCTCCGGACGACCCGGTCGAGGCGGCGACCGACGAGGACGGAGGAGAGACCGACCCGGGTCCGGCGGGAGAGCCGTTCCCCGCCGACCCGCCAGGCTCGGAGGATTCCCTCACGAACCCGTTCCTGCCGGAGCGTGAGCCGGACGACCGAGAGGCGTACGGGGAAGGGGAAGGAAACCCGCGGCGGGACACGCGATCGGTCCGTGAGCGCACCGAGTCGCTGCTCCGTCAGGCGATGGACACCGACCCGCGACTGACGCAGTCGCGGAGCTTCCACAATTTCGGTGGTCGGGCGAACAACATGGGGCCCGACATCCAGTTCGATACCAAGGGCGTCGAGTTCGGCCCTTGGATCCGCCGGTTCGTGGCGCAGATCTACCGCAACTGGTTCGTGCCCTACGCGGCCATGACCATGTCAGGGCATGTGGTGCTCACCTTCAACGTCCACAAGGACGGAGCGCTGACCGACCTGACCGTGCAGCGGCCTTCGAACGTCGACGCCTTCACCAACTCCGCGTTCAACGCCCTCCGCGGGTCGGATCCGACCTTCCCCCTGCCGGAGGAGTACCCCGACGACCAGGCGTTCTTCACCGTCACGTTCTATTTCAACGAGCGACCGCCGGGTCGCTGAGCTTGGGTTCTGGATGTTGCTGCCGGAGCCCACCACCCGTCAACAGCTGGGTCTGCTGGTCCTCCGCGGAGTGGCGCTGCTTGGTTGACCGCCGGTCATGTCCACACTCGGCCGCCCTCTTCTGGTCGCCATCGTCGGCCCCACGGCGACCGGGAAGAGTGCGCTGGCGATTGCGCTGGCCGAGCGTCTCGGTGGCGAGATCATCAGCTGTGATTCGACCGCCGTCTATCGCGGATTCGACATCGGCACCGACAAAGTCCCACTGACCGAGCGCCGAGGGATCCCGCATCACCTGGCAGATGTGGCGGAGCCGACCGACGTGTACTCGGCGGCGCGCTACGCGGACGATGCGGCCGAGGTGGCGCGCGCCGTCACCGCCCGCGGACGTCTGCCGATCGTCGTGGGGGGCACGGGGTTGTACTACCGAGCCCTGACGCGCGGGATCTTCCCCGGGCCGGGCCGCGACCCGGTACTGCGGGAGCGGCTGTCGAGGGTCGCCGCCCGGCGGGGCGTCGAGTCGCTGCACCGCTGGCTGCAGCGCTGTGACCCCGAGTCGGCCGGGCGGATCCAGCCACGCGATGAGAAGCGGCTGATCAGAGCCCTCGAGGTCTATCTCGTCACCGGGGAACCGCTGACGACGCACTTCTCGCGTACCCGTTCGCCGATCGCCGACTATCGCGTCGCGCCGCTGGGGCTCCGGCTGACGACCGAGCAGCTCCTGCCCCGGATCGCCCGGCGGGTGGACCAGCAGTTCGCCGAAGGCCTCCTTGACGAGATTCGGGCGCTGCGTGCCGGTGGTGTCCCGGCCGACGCCGGTCCGTTCGGCGGGCTGGTATACCGCCAGGCCGTCGAGCACCTCGAAGGGGTCCGCGACGAACCGGCGACCAGGGCACTGATCGTGCGGGAGAATCGACGATACGCCAGACGACAGCTGATCTGGTTCAAGCGGGAGCCGAATATCAGGTGGTTGGAGTCACCGGGTGAAGACGTCGAGACCCATCGCGCTGCGCTCGAGGCGCTGGCCGAGAAGATCCAGCAGGCGCCGGACCTGCGCACGCTC
>CAJWMX010000107.1 GCA_913043805.1 uncultured Acidobacteriota bacterium
GCGGTGGCGCTGACCTGGATGGGGACGACCGCGATGTCGCAGGGACGTACCGAGACCACGCAGTCGGCGGCCGACGAGACCGCGCGCATGATCTTCGTGGCCGAGCCGGGTCCGGGCGGTGGAGGCGGCGGCGGAGGGCGCCGGGAAGCGGAACCGCCGGCAGCGGCCGAACGGCAGGGCGAGCACCGGGCCAGCAACCCTGTCCCGCGTCGCCGGCCGCCGCGATTGCCGCCGCTGAGCCAATAGTTCGCACGTCCGAGGCGGCCCGCCCCGGAGCCGGCCCCCGAGGCGCTTCCTCCGGTGGACGCCCCGCTGGCGGCGCTCGGGGCCGACCAGCGTCACACCCCAGGGCTGCTGAGTGCGCTGGTCAATCCCTCGGCTCCACCAGCGCTCAGCCGAGGGCCGGGCACCGGCGGAGGGAGCGGCACCGGCACCGGCCTGGGATCCGGATCGGGCGGCGGGGTTGGCCCGGGATCGGGTGGGGACGTCGGAGGAGGCCCGTATCGACCCGGGAGCGGAATCGACCCGCCACGGCTGGTGCACGAGGTGCCCCCGGACTACACGGAACGGGCTCGCCGCGCCGGTGTGGAGGGCGAAGTCCTGCTCGAGATCGTCGTGACCGCGCAAGGTGCGGTCAGCGAAGTACGGGTGCTGCGCCGACTCGGGTCTGGCCTGGACGAAGAAGCCGTGTCGGCGGTGCGACAATGGCGCTTCACACCGGCGAGCCGCCAGGGGACGTCGGTGGCCGTCATCGTGGAGGTCGCCGTCGGCTTCTCGTTGCGTTAGCGCGGACCACAAAGTCGCGCAAGGAGACGGACGCATGGATGTCGCGCTGTTCACCGTTACCGTGATCTCGCTCACGATGGCTCTTGCCATGGGCATCGTGACCTGGCGTCTGCTGCGTGAAGAGCGGCGTCGGGAGGACGCGAGGGTGGCCAGCCTGATGGCGGAGCTGGAACGCGTCCGCGCCGGCCGACACCGGTCGGGGAGCACGTCGGCGGCCCCACCGCCGACGCGACGCGGGGCCGCGACGCCCGCCGACGTCAGGACCGGGCGTGGCGTGGCGGACACGCCGCTGGTCCCCTCTCACACCATGGCGCCCGACCGGGAGGACCTGGTGTCCGGCAACGCGCTGTTCGGCGCCGAGACCGTCGATGCGCCGGCGGGTCGCCCGCTGCTCGCGGTGGCAGCCGTCGGCGTGGTGGTGGCGGCCATCGCCCTCGGCGCACTCTGGCCATCGGATGAGACGCCGGCTCCGCCGGCGGCCGGCCTCCCGGTCGAGCTGCTGTCGCTGGATCACACTCGTGAAGGCGACTTCCTTGCCATCCGCGGCGCCATCCGGAATCCGGCCGAGGGCGTGGAACGGCGACAGCTGAGTGTCGCCGCGACGGTATTCGACCGTGACGGCGACGTGGTCAGCCGGGGGCAGACGCCGCTCGACATCGAGGTGCTTCGGCCGGGCGGAGAGATTCCGTTCACGATCGCGCTGCCGGACGCGGACCAGATCAACCGCTATCGGGTCAGCTTCATCGAAGCCCAGACGAGTCTGCCGCACGTCGACCGCCGGGGGACCGATGGGCCTTTACGCGCCGGGATGGGCGGCGCGAGAGAACAACCATGAGCTGGGGTCGCCATCAGGTCGTCGCGCTGGCCACCGTGGCCGTGATCCCGATCGTGGTCAGCGGTCAGCAACCGCCGGAGGACCCACCGGAAGACACGACCTTCGTCTTCCGTACCGGTGTCGAGTTGATCAACATCTCGGCTACGGTCACCGACCGGCGTGGCCGGTTCGTGAACGGGCTGACGCAGGACGACTTCCTCGTCTACGAGGACGACGAACCTGTCGAGATCACCCACTTCAACAACGACCGCGTTCCGGTCAGCTTGGGCATCGCGCTGGACACGAGCGGCAGCATGGACGGTCGCAAGATGGACGCAGCGTGGGACGCGCTCGACCGTTTCCTCTACGACCTGCTTGGGCCCGACGACGAGGTGTTCGTCTACGAGTTCAACTACACACCGAGACTGATCCAGGACTGGACCACGGACCGGGACCGACTCAGCCGGGCACTGCGCGACCTTCGTCCGAACGGTGGGACGGCGATGTACGACGCGGTGGCCGAATCGGTACCGCAGGTGGCCGAGGGACGGCACCGGAAGAAGGCGGTGCTCGTCATCTCCGACGGCAACGACACCAACAGCGAGATCGACGTCCGCGAGTTGCAATCGATGATTCGCGAGAACGAGGCGCTCGTGTATGCCATCGGGATCGACGGCGCGTCACGCCGCCGGGGGTGGAACCGTGGCGGCCCGGCGATCGGGATCCCTCCCCCGACCCCGCTCCCGTTCCCGGGTGGAGGACGTCCCCGATCGCCCATTCCCCAGGGTCGCCGCCAGATCAGCCAGGGCCGGGACGACCGCGTCAATGTCGCCGCGCTCCGCGATCTGACCGACGATAGCGGTGGGCGTACCGAGATCATCCGCGACGCGGACGACCTGGATCCGGCCACCGAGGGGATCGCGCGCGAGCTGAACCAGCAGTACTACCTGGCCTACCCCGCCCAGTCCGCGCGCGACGGGCGCTGGCACACCATCCGGGTAGAGGTGAAGGACCGCCAGTATCGGGTTCGGGCACGACGGGGCTACACGGCCACACCGTAGGCTCGGCTTCGCGATAACATCCCGCGCGTGGAGTTGCTCGCGGCGGTCGGTCTGAGTCTACTCGGGAGCGGGGGCGGTGTCGTCCTGGCTTCACCCCTGCTTCTGGTGGAACGGCGGCGCCGGCAGCAGATCGTTCCCGGCCTGATCAGCTATGCCGTCGGCACGTTGCTCGGCGTGGCGATGCTGGCCCTGGTGCCCGAGGCACTCGAGAGTCTCGACGCCACGGCGGCGCTCGGTGCGCTCCTGGCCGGCATCCTCACCTTCTTCGTGCTCGAAAAATTCGTCCTGTGGCGGCACTGCCACACCGACGACTGCGAGGCCCACGACACGAGCGCCCTGCTGATCCTGATCGGTGGAGCGCTGCACAATCTCACCGATGGCGCCATCGTCGGCGCCGCCGTGCTGACGTCGATACCGCTGGGCCTGACGACGGCGCTCGCCGTGGCGGCCCACCAGATCCCGCAGGAAGTCAGCGACTACGCGATTCTGCTCGACGCTGGCTACTCCCGTGTCCGGGCGTTCGCCCTGAACGCGCTGTCGGCCTCGACCTGCGCCGTTGGCGCGGCCCTGGTCTGGGGGGCGTCGAGCTGGACCCCGCTCGCCCTGCCCTACGTGCTGGCCTTCGCCGCGGGGAGCTTCCTGTATGTCGCCATGTCGGACCTCATCCCCGGTCTGCATCGAGACGCGGTGGACGTCGGCGCCCTTCGCCAGGTGGTGTTCATCGCCGCCGGCATCGGCACCATCGTGCTCTTGTAGCACGGGCGGCCCGCCGCGCATCCAACGTCCACCGTGGGGGACACCCCGCGGCCTGGCGCCGCGGTCCCGGGCCGGACACACCCTGAAAACAGGCGCTCTTTCCACCACGCATGATCTGGCATCCCCCTTGCGGCAGTAGCTTGTGGGAGGACGACATGCGACCGACGGCCACGATGTCAGCGAGGGTCGATTCACGCCACGATGTTGAAGGGCGGAGCGCCGAGTCACTGGTGACCCGTGTGGCCGCCGCGATTGCTCGGGACGCCGGTCCGAGCGTCTTCGAACATGTCGACACGGCGATCGACGAAGCCCGGATCGTCACGCTGAGCGGACGGGTCCTCGAAGAGGCGATGCTGGGTGAGCTGGCCGACATCGTCGGGGGCATTAAGGGGGTGGCGGCGCTGCACAACCAGATCAGCGTGCTTCCCGTGTCGACTCGGGACCAGGACCTGAGGCTGGCGACCGCCCGCGCCGTCTACGGCCATCCCGAACTCTGGCGATACGGCGTCAACGGCGGAGGTGCGGTCCACATCGTGGTCGAACAGGGTCGCGTCACACTCGCCGGCTTCGTGGACACCGAGGCGGACCGGGTAGTGGCCCAGACGGTCGCTCAGAGCGTGGCGCGCTCGGTGACCAACGGCCTCCGCACGCCGAGGCAGGGGACCTCCGCGCACCACCCGACAACGTAGCAACTGCCGAGAGTCCCAGCCCGTCGGGCGCGGGATGGAATATCCGCCAGGGGCAGAGAGTCTGGGGTACAGTTGAGACCTGCGCTCACGATGAACGGACTTCGGCTCCGCACGGCAACGCTGTGGGGGCTGCTGGCGCTGTCTGGCCGCGACGACGCGGCCCGCGTGAGCCTGCGCGCCGGAGTGCCCCGCACGCTCGATCTGACGCTCAGCGGCAGCCAGCCCTGACGCCGGGCGGCCCGCTCGCCACGCCCGTAACCGCGCCGGGACCGCGGTATATACTGGCCAGCCTTCCCGATGTCCTCAGACCAGCGGCTCTTCCTCATCGACGGCAACTCCCAGATGTATCGCGCCTACCACGCGATCCGGGGACTGACCGGTCCCGATGGACGGTCGACCAACGCGGTGTATGGGTTCATCACCATGCTCCGGAAGCTGCTGGACGACCATGAGCCCGCCTTGATCGCGGCCGCGTTCGACCTGAAGGGCCCGACGTTCCGGAACGAGCTGTCCGCCGACTACAAGGCGAACCGCAAACCGATGCCGGAAGACCTCGTCGAGCAGGTGCCGTGGGTCCATGACGCGTGCGCGGCGTTCGGCGTGCCGATCGTGACCCATGCGGGGTTCGAAGCGGACGATGTCATCGGCACCCTGGCCAAACACGCCGTCGCGGGCGGCCTTCAGGTCGTGCTGGTCACCGGCGACAAGGACTTCTTCCAGCTGGTGAACGACCAGGTTCAGGTGTTCAACCCTCGCAACGAAGGGACGTGGTTCGACGCCGATGGCGTCGTGGAGAAGTTCGGGGTGCGGCCCGACCAGGTGGTCGACGTGCTGGCGCTGATGGGCGATTCCAGTGACAACGTGAAGGGCGTGCCGGGCATCGGAGAGAAGGGCGCCCGCGAGCTGATCACGACCCACGAGACGCTGGACCGGCTCCTTGACTCGGCCCCGGAGCTCACCAAGAAGAAGTACCGCACCGCCTTGACGGAGCACGCCGACGACGCCCGACAGAGTCGCGCGCTGGTCGAGATCCACACCAACGTGCCGGTGCCGTACGAGCCAGACCAGTACCGCTACCAAGGCGCCGACCGGGAGCGCTGCTTCACCCTTTGCACGGAGCTGGGATTCAAATCGCTGGTTGCCGAGTTCGCACCAACCGCCGACAGCGTCGCGACCGACTATCGGCTGATCGACGACACGGCGGCGCTCGACGGCGTGGTCGCCGAGGTTGGGCGACGCGGACGGTGCGGTCTGGGACTGGTCACCACCAGCGGTCCGCCGGCGGCGGAACGGCTGGTCGGCATCGCGCTGTCTACCGACACCCGCACCGGGGCGTATGTGCCGCTCGCCGCCACTGAAGGCCTGGCCCTGACCGAGCACCTCGACCGCGCCACGGTGTTCGACCGGCTTCGGCCCCTGCTCGAAAACGATGCGATCGCCGTCGTTGGCCACGACCTCAAGCGGATCATGCTCTGGCTCGCGCCGCACGGGGTTCGCCTGGGCGGTCTGGAGCTCGACACGATGCTGGCCGGCTACCTGTTGGACGCCACCCGGGCCACGCCGACCCTAGAGACAATCGCGCTGGAACACACCGGCTACCAGGCTCGGACGGCCGAGGACGTACGGGGCAAGGGCGTCAAGGCGCCCGACTTCGACCACATCCCTCCCGGCGACTTGCTCGGCTATGCCTGCGAACGCGCCGACCTGCCGCTGCAGGCGGCGTCACCACTCCAGAAGGAGCTCGAAGCCAACGGGCTGGACGCCCTGTATCGCGAGCTGGAGCATCCACTGATCCCGATCCTGGCCGACATCGAGGAAGCGGGCATCGCGATCGACGTCGAGCGGTTGGCCGAGCGCTCGCGCGACATGGCCGGCGACTTGAAGGGGCTGCAGAGCGGCATCTTCGAACAGGCGGGAGAGGAGTTCAACATCAACTCCCCCAAGCAGCTGTCGGGGATCCTGTTCGACAAGCTGGCGCTCCCGACCAAGAAGAAGACCGGCAAGACCCGCACCGCGTCGACGTCGGTCGAAGTGCTCGAAGAGCTGGCCTTGCAACACGAGCTACCGAAGCTCGTACTCGAGTGGCGCTCGATCCAGAAGCTCAAAGGCACCTACGTCGACGCGCTGCCTCAGCTGGTTCGGGGCGACACCGGCCGAGTGCACACCTCTTTCAACCAGGCCGTCGCCGCCACCGGGCGACTGAGTAGCAGCGACCCCAACCTGCAGAACATTCCGATTCGCACCGCCCTGGGACGCGAGATCCGACGAGCCTTCGTGGCTCGGGACGGCCATGTGCTCATCTCGGCCGACTACTCGCAGATCGAGCTGCGCGTGCTCGCCCACCTCTCGGAGGACGAGGCGCTGATCGAGGCGTTCGCCAACGACGAGGACATCCACGACCGGACCGCCATGCACGTCTTCGGCGCCGAGGGCGGCCTCGACCCGCATGAGCTGCGACGGCGCGCCAAGATCATCAACTACGCGCTCCTCTACGGTAAGACCGCCTTTACCCTGTCTCGCGACATCGGCGTCACTCCGGGACTGGCCCAGGAGTTCATCGACGCCTACTTCGACGGCTACCCCAAGGTGCGTGGGTTCCTCGAAGGTGTGGTCGAGGAGGCGCGGGAGACCGGCGAGGTGCGGACGATGTACGGGCGGCGACGCCTCGTACCTGAGCTCGGCAGCCGGAACGGTCAGATCCGGGCCGCGGCCGAACGGGCCACGGTCAACATGCCGATTCAGGGCACGGCCGCCGACATCCTCAAGCGCGCGATGCTCGACCTGGCCGATGCGCTCCCCCCCACCGCTCCGATGATCCTCACCGTCCACGACGAACTGGTTCTGGAGGCGCCGCGCGACGACGCCGAGACCGTCGCGGCCGTGGTCCGAAGCAAGATGGAGGAGGCGGCCCAGCTCCAGGTCCCCCTGAAAGTCGACCTCGGGATCGGCGACGACTGGCTGGCGGCAAAAGGCTGAGTCTAAGACGCGCAGATCAGGGCGGTTGTATAATCCTTCCCCGATGGTGCCGACAACCGTCCCTCGGTCGGATCACCCCGTTTCCCGACAGCACATCGACGACGACGCGCTGAAGGTGATGCATCGCCTGCAGCAGCACGACTACGAGACCTACCTCGTGGGCGGCGGCGTACGGGACCTGCTCCTGGATCGACGTCCGAAGGACTTCGACCTCGGCACCTCCGCCCACCCGCAACAGATCAAGAAGCTGTTCCGCAATTGCTGGATCATCGGCCGCCGCTTCCGGCTCGCGCACATCAAGTTCGGCGACAAGACGCTCGAGGTGGCCACGTTCCGAAAGCAGCTGCCACCGGAGACCGACACCGAACGGGCGGCTCGCGAAGCGGAGCGTGAGCGCGCCAAGCGCGAGGCGGAGCGGACCGGTACGCGACCGAAACGGTTCATCCCCCGCGACAACACCTTCGGAACGGCCGAAGAGGACGCGTTCCGGCGTGATTTCACGATCAACGCGCTCTTCTACGACGCCTCCACCCGCGCCATCCTCGACTATGTGGGAGGCATGGAGGACATCCGGCGGAGGACCATTCGAAGCATCGGCGACCCGAACGAACGATTCATCGAGGACCCGGTTCGTATGCTTCGCGCGGTCGTACTCGCCGCCCGATTGGACCTCACGATCGACCCGGCGGTGCAGACCGCCATTCGCAAGCATCGGGGCGAGATCGTGCACAGCTCGCCCGCCCGCCTCGTCGAGGAACTCTACAAGATCGGGCGCAGCGGGTCAGCGGAGCGGATCATCCACGACCTGGGGGAAGCGGGCCTGCTCCGCCACATCGCCCCCGAGCTCGACAAGGCGCGAGCCCAGCCTCTGGCCCGCTCACTGGCCGCCCTCGACCACTATCGGCGTCAGCATGAGGACAGCCCGCCGACGCTGAGCAACCCGATCCTGCTGGGCACCATGGTGGCTCCGTTCACCCGGATCGAACCGCCGCGACGGCGGGCGTCCAAAGACCCACTGTCCAAGCACCCGCTCGAGGTGAAGCTGGGTGCGTTGCCGGTGGCCCGGCGAGACGTGGAACGACTGCGCCAGATCCTGGATCTGCAACGCCGGCTGGCCGGCGAGAACCTGACTCCGCGCGTGCGACGCGGTCTCCTCAACCGCAGCGCCTTCCCGGATGCCCTGACCTGGATGGAGATTCACGGCGAGACACCGGAGTTGCTGGCGTCCTGGCGAGAGGCCGCCGCCCACGGGATCGAGGGGGTTGAGGCGGAGCGTCCG
>CAJWMX010000108.1 GCA_913043805.1 uncultured Acidobacteriota bacterium
CTCCAACCACCCTGATTTTTGTGCCCACCGAGTTCGAGCGCCGCCTCCTGACGGGAAAACCGGGCTTTGGGGCGGACGCCGCGTGCGAGCTCTGCGGCTTCGGCCCCGTCGCCGCCGCGGCGCGCACCGCCGAACTCCTGGCCCGAGAACGTCCGGACCGCCTTCTGCTGGTTGGCATCGCCGGCACCTTCGACTGCGAAGCGCTCCCGATCGGCAGCGCCGCGACTTTTCCCCAGGCGCTGATCCACGGCGTGGGCGTCGGCAGCGGCTCGGCGTTCGTGCCCGCGGGCACCATCGGGTTCTCTCACTGGGTGGACGAGCAGGAACGACGGATCGACGATGCGATCGAACTGGTCGCACCGGTGTCTCCGGCGCCCGGCCCGCTGCTCACGGCGTGCGCGGCCTCGATCTCGGCCGAGGACGCCGGTGTCCGGACGGAGCAGTTCCCGGGCATCATCGCCGAGGACATGGAGGGCTTCGCCGTTGCCCTTGCCGCTCGGATCGCGGACGTTCCCATCGCCGTGGTCCGCGGTATCTCGAATCACGTCGGCGACCGCAAGGTCGACGGATGGCAGGTACCGGAGGCCCTGGACGCGGCGTGGCGCGTCGCGAGTGATCTCGTCTCTCGCACGGACTGGAGCGCATGACCCAGATTCATCTGGGCATCTCGACCTGCCCGAACGACACGTTCGCCTTTCACGGGATCCTCGAGAAGAAGGTCGACCTGCGCGGCCTCGAGTTCCGGATCGAACTCCTGGATGTGGAGGACCTGAACCAACGACTCTTCGCCGGCGACTTCGACGTGGCCAAGGCCAGCTTTCACGCCGCCCTGCTCTTGTCCGCCGAGCTCGGTGTATTGCGCGCCGGCGCTGCGCTTGGCTTCGGCGTCGGGCCGCTGCTGCTGGCGGCGCGCCCGGACACACACCCGCGGGACCCTCTGCTGCCGGACAACGGCGCCCAGCCGGCTCGCGTGCTGTGTCCCGGTGAGCACACGACGGCCACCCTGCTCTACAAGCTGTTCCACCCGGGCAAAGGCGAGCTGAAACAGGTGCTGTTCTCCGACATCATGCCGGCGCTGACGAACGGTGACGCCGACTTCGGCGTCTGTATTCACGAAGGCCGCTTCACCTGGGAGCAGCAGGGCCTGGCGCTGGTCGAGGACCTCGGTGCGCGCTGGGAAGAGGCAACATCGTCGCCGTTGCCACTCGGCGGGATTCTCGCGCGGCACCGACTCGGCCGCGAGCTGATTACCACCGTAAGGGATGTCTTGACCGACTCGCTGACGTACGCCCACACCCACCGGGGGGAGACGGTCGACACGATGCGTCGGTACGCACAGGAACTGAACGAGGAAGTGATGTTCCAGCACGTCGACCTGTATGTGAACGAATGGACCACCGAGCTGGGAGACATGGGTCGGGTAGCGCTCGGACTCCTGCACAGCCACGGTGTCAAGGTTGGTCTGTGCCCGGAAGACGCGCCGGGGTTGAGGGTGTACTAGGCCACGGGAGGAATGCGGTCCGCGGCCGGCTTCAGGCTGCAGGCTCCAGGCTTCAGGCGCTCGAGAGAAACCACACACGTCATGCAAATTCGACGAACGACCCCGTTCGAAGTACTAACGACTGCGCTAGTCGTTGCAGGATGCGGAAGTCCCACCGACACCGTCGAGGCGCCGCCAGAGGGGGCCCAGGAAGTGGCGCCGGCGGCGGTGGTGCTGCCGCCCAGTGAAGAGACGGCGGCCGAGCGGCTCAACAATTCGCCGCGACATGGTGAATGGGTTGACATCGACCTGCCCGGCAGCGACGTGCCGATCTCGGCGTGGGTGGTCTATCCCGAGCGGGAGGGACCGGCGCCGGTCGTCCTGGTCATCCACGAGATCTTCGGGCTGACCGACTGGATTCGCGGCGTGGCGGATCAGCTCGCGGCCGACGGATTCATCGCCGTGGCGCCGGATCTGCTGTCCGACATGGGCCCCGACGGCGGGGGGACGGAGTCACTGGGCGCCAGGGACAACGTCGTGGCCACCATCCGTAGCCTCGAGCCTGACGAACGGACCCTCCGACTCAACGCGGTCCGGCGCTACACCCTCTCGATTCCGTCCGGCAACGGCAAGCTCGGCACCGTCGGCTTCTGCTGGGGTGGCGGCGCGAGCTTCAACTACGCCATCGACCAACCGGCGCTCGACGCCGCCGTGGTCTATTACGGGAGCTCCCCCACCGACGACCGGCCCTACGCCGACGTCACGGCCCCTGTCCTCGGGCTCTATGGCGGAAACGACGAGCGGGTGAATGCTACGATTCCTGACGCCGAGACCGGCATGACCGGCAAGTCGTTCGAGGCCGTCATCTACGACGGCGCCGGGCACGGCTTTCTGCGCGCGCAGGAACGACAGGACGGGGCGAACCTGGCCGCCAGCGAACAGGCGTGGCCGAGGACGCTGGAGTTTTTTCGGGAGCATCTGGAGTAGGAGACGGCCTGACAGCGCCCGTCGCCGGCTTCAGGCTCCAGGCTTCAGGCGCTCTTAGAGCGTGGGACCCTCTACGAACTCGAGGACAAGGGCCTGGGTGTCGCCGGACTGCTCCAGGCCGTGAATGCCGCCGATATTGGGGTGATTCAGCGAGGCAAGGAGCTTTGCCTCGCGCTCGAACCGGGCCAGGCGGTCGGCGTCGGCGGTGAACGCCCCCGACAGCACCTTCAGCGCCACATCGCGGTCGAGGGAGGTGTATCGCGAGCGCGATACACCTCACCCATACCGCCTGCGCCTATGCGCTCACCGACCTCGGTGCTGCCGGGTTCAAGTGCCATAACCTAGGGAATGCTCTTCCGATCGCCTGAAGCCCAAAGCCGTCAGTCCCGACGAAGGGCACGGGACTGCCAGGCGGTGCCGACGCGATCCAGTGGAACCGCCGTCAGCCCAAAGCCGGTCGGCGGCCGGCGCTCAACCGCCGGCCCTAAGAGCCCCCACCGCCAGCGCGATCCACCCGGCGATAAAACACACCCCGCCGATCGGCGTGATGGCGCCCAGCCAGCGGATGCCGGTCACGGCCAGCACATACAGGCTGCCGGAGAAGATGACGATGCCGGCGACAAACAGGAAGCCGGCGGCGGTGGTCGCCGTGCCGGGCCAGCGGGAGGCGGCCCAGGCCACCGCCAGCAGCCCCAGGGCGTGGTAGACGTGGTAGCGCACGCCGATCTCGTAGGTGGCGAGCATGTCCGAGGTCAACCGGTTCTCCAATCCGTGAGCCCCGAACGCCCCCAGGATCACGCCCAACCCGCACAGCAACGCTCCCGTCGCGAACCAGCCAGCTACCATGACCCCGTATAATACAGGGCAGGACATGTTCTTTCGTCGTCGAGAGAAGACCGAATCGCCCGACACGCCCCCCGCCGAAGCCTGGCTGCCTGAAGTCGAGGATCAGGAGACGCTGGACACCGTCCTGGCCAGCAAGCAGGCGATCCTCTACAAGCACAGCACCCGCTGCGTGGTGTCGAGCTGGAGCTTCCGCGAGGTGCGGGACTTCGCCGCCGACTACCCGGAGTGGCCGGTCTATGTGCTAAAGGTCATCGAGGAGCGGGCGCTCTCGAATCAGGTCGCCGAACGGCTGGGCATCCGACACCAGTCGCCCCAGGCGTTCGTCATCCGACACGGCGAGGTCGTCTGGGACGGATCGCACAACGACGTCACCGCCGACACCCTCACCCGCGAAACTCAGGCCTGATCCATCGCGCGTGCGTGGACCTGCTCCACGGTGCGCCATGCCGCCTGGATACCACCTTCCAGCCAGGCCGGACGCGTGCTCGCACCGGCGCACCCGATGAACAGCCGCCGGTCGGGCTCGCTGAGCTTGGTCAGCAGACTCTGAGCCGGGGTTCCGCCGTAGGCACCCAGGCTGAAGGGGACCTTGTCCCACCAGACCGCATAGGCGTGCTCGAACTCGGCGCGCATCTGTGGGTGGACGACGCTCGCGCGGCTGAGCACGTGCTCCACGCGGTCGGCGATCGGCCGCTCGTACAGACCGGCAATCGCCCCGCTCCCGTAGAAGCCGAGCAGGACCCCTTTCGACGCGAAGTAGTCGTTGGACGGATAGGAGAACTCACCGAGCTGGAGGCTCCGCGACCACAAGTGCCCTCCGAAGATACCGTCGTCCTGCTCCCAGAATCGTCGGCGCATCTGCAACCCCATCTTGCTGGCGCCGCTGTGCCTGGTCTCTGCCACCGCCTCGGCCAGATCGGTCGACAGGTCGACATCTAGCTGCTTGAGAATCGACATCGGGAGACAGCAGACGCAGAAGTCGGCCGACTCCTCCCGCTCCTCGCCGCTCCGCCGGTTGCGGGTGACGACCCGGACGTCATCGGAGGTCTGCCGGATGGCGCGCACCTCCGTATCGAGAACCACGCGTTCGCCCAGCGCCCGCTGGAACGCCAGCGGAATCTCCTGCATGCCCCCGATCGGCTGAAAGACGGGCGCCGGCCCACCGGTGCCGGCATAGAGCGAACGTACCCGGGCCCCGAACCCGGACTGCAGCAGCGCCGCGAGGTCGTGTCGATCCTGGGAGCCGCGCGAGGCAGGCGGACGGTAGACGTGGTCTTCGGTGTCGAGATAGCCCGCCCGGACCAGAAAGGCGACCAGCCGCTCGCGGTCTTCGACGCTCAGGGGGAGGTCGATGTCTCCAGCGTCCATCGCCTTGGTCAGGAGCTCCGAGATCGTGCCCCAGAGGTCGGCCTTGACCTCGCGCAGCCTCACCGGCGTGCCGGACAGCGGTCCACGCTCGGGGTCGTCCTCGTAGAAGTAGTTAGCGTCCGCGGCGTCGATGAAGATCTCGAGCTTCACCCCGAGTTCGGCGCAGTAGTCCATCACCCCCTGGTCGCCATGCGGCAACCGCCAGGCGCCGGCGTTGAGGTAGAGCCCGTCGTCGAACTCGCAGATCTGTCGTTCGCCGCCAACCTCGGTGTGGGTGTCGCCGGCCCTCACGGTCCAGCACAGCCCGCCGACCCAGTCGCGGGCTTCCAGCACCCGCACGTCGTAGCCCAGCTTGGCGAGCTCGTAGGCGGCAACCAGACCGGAGATGCCGGCGCCCAGAACAAGGATGCGGTTGGCCGAGGGCCGCCCCTGGAGGGTCGGGCGCTGCCCCGAGGCTTCGCCCCGAAGACCCCAGGCCTCCATGGCGCCGAGAGCAAGCGAGGAGCCGCCGAGCGCGGCGAACGCCCGCAGGATGTGTCGTCGGGTCAGACCGGCGTCATCGAACCGGTCGGGCGAGTGAGTCATCGACGCGCCTCCCCTTCCCCAAGGTGAAATGCGAATCGGCCGGAGTGTAGCAGTCCTTGGCCTCAGGTGTAGAATCCCGCCCATGGAACAGACGGCGCAGTTCTTCGTGGGACAGGTGGTGCACCACCGGAAGTTCGACTACCGGGGCGTCGTCTACGACGTCGATGCCACCTTCCAGGGCACCGACGAGTGGTACGACAAGGTCGCCCGCTCGCGCCCACCGAAGGATCAGCCCTGGTACCACGTGCTCGTCGACCACGGCGACCACACCACCTACGTCGCCGAGCGCCATCTGGAAGCCGCCCCGGACGCCGGCCCCATCGAGCATCCGCTGGTCGGGGAGCTCCTGGGCGCGTTCGACGACGATCGCTACAGTCCCAAAGGCGGCATCCAGTAGCGGTTTCCCGACGATCCGTCCGCGTTGCTGCGTTGCTCGTCGGTCACGACCCGCCTGGTCGCTCCCTCCTCGCGCCTTGCTACGCGGATGCCTCGTCAGGAAACCGGGCGTGCCATGAGCTCGACTAACGGGAGGCCCAAACGGTGGTCTTGATCGCGAAGATGTTGTCGCCGGTGGCCGAGAGCGACTCGAAGAGGTCGCCGAACCCGACGTGGACGCCCTGCGACTCGAAGCTGTCCCGGTTCTGTTGCCACACCACGAACAGTGTGCTCCCCGGCCGCCACTCCCAGCGCAGAACGACGTTGCTGCGAAACGAGCGAATGTTGAAATCGCGGTTCGGGAGCACGAAGGTCTCGCCGGCGTCGGTCACCGTGTAGGTCCCGTCAGCCTCCCGGACGATCGTGCTCCCCGCGTCCCCGTACACGCGGAGGTCGCGGGCGCCCGGCGACAGCGTCTCCCCATAGCGGAGATACCGACCGCTGGCGGCGAATGGCTCGGCATACACATCCAGTGTCATGTCCGGCTTGAAGGTGTAGCTCACGCGAAACTGCATCGCCAGCGTCGTCCGGTCCGGAAACCCGAACACATGGCGCTGGCCGAAGGTCTCGGGGCGGCCGCCTGGCAAGGTCTCCAGGTACTGCCGATTGATCGGCCCGCTAAAGGTGGCGCGTGTCCCCCGCTCGTTCCGGTAGTCCGGCTCGACCGACAGCTCCAATGACGGCGACGGACGGGCGGACAACCCGGCCCCCACCTGCCAGGTGTAGTCGCCGAGCTCGTTGGACTGATAGCGCGCCCGGGTGTTGAACCGGGTCTGCGACCCGCCCCGGTTTCGCAGCGACCAGTTCACGCCCCACCCGAGCGGCACGCCCATCACCGGTCCGCCGCGGGTCAGCTGGGCATCGAGGCCCCGCAGATAGCGGGTGACGCTGACGTTGGTCGACCAGAAGTTCAGGAACGTGACATTCGCATTCGCCCCGACGTTGTAGCGATTGCCCAGCGTCCGGTCGAAGTAGGAGTAGTGGGTGACGTTGGGTCCGAACGAGTAGGCCCGGAACCAGCGGCCCGGCACCGTCTCACGATAGCTGAGCTGGGCCCGCCAGGTGTAATCGCCCGCGAAGTTCAGCCGCCCGAAGTCGCTCGGCTCGAACTCCGGCGACTCGATCATGAAGCTGGCGTTCCAGATCCAGTGACGCCCCGACAACTTGTTGATCCGCCCGGTCGCCTGGGTCCCGTCGAGTGCCCGGCGGTCGGGATCGAAGGGACTGTCCTCCCAGTCGATCCGGTGGAACAGATGGGAATTCCGACGCTGAAAGCCGGTGATCGCGCTCGGCTCGCCGTCGATGTGGGTGACGCCGACATTGAACGACGCCTCGTAGCCCTGATCGAAAAACCGGATCCTCGTGTCGGCGCCGGCCGTGATGGCGTTCCGGCTCAGGACTGCCGCCAACGGATCGTCTGGCGCCATTCCCCGATGGAGCATCGTCAGATGGCCGCCCACGGTCGAGCCCTGGTCCCCCACCTCCTGGATAACTCGCGCCACGCCCCACCCGGCTCGCGGGGCCACCTGTGTCCGCCCCAGCACACCGTCGGTCGAAGTGCGCGCGAACTCCTGGTCGGTCACCGCCCCCAGGAGCCCGATGGACGTGCCCGAGGCGAGACGCCCGGTCAGCTTGGCCGCGCCGAGGATGGTGGCCGTCTCGGGACGGTCGATGAAGTCGCCGGAGGCCGCGCCGGACGGACGGGCGCCGATCCGGCGCGAGTAGTAGTAGTTCCCCGTCCCCGCCGTGAGCACGTCGTTGCCTTCGAGGAAGAACGGCCGCCGTTCGGAGAAGATGGTCTCGAACACCGTGAGGTTGACTTCGGCCGGGTCCGCGTCGATCTGCCCGAAATCAGGATTGAAGGCGACGTCGAGGGTCAGGTTCGGCCCAAGGCCGACCTTGACGTCCGCCCCCACTCGGCCTCCCAGGTTCTTCCCGCCGTCGAACGGATTGTCCAGATCCCGGTCGCCCGTCACACGCGACGACGCGGCAACGTAGGGCAACACCTCCAACCGTCCTCGTGGCTCGACGCCCTCGATTCCCCGGAGCTCGCCAAAGCGGGACGCCCATCCACTCTCGGTCCGGCGGACGAGCGCCCAGTAGATTTCCTCGTTGGTGGCCGGGATGTCCCGTTTGATGTTGAGCCCGAAGACGCGCTCCGCGCGCTCGTTGAAACGCAGTTGTGAGAACGGCAGCCACAGCTCGGCCGTCCACCCGTCGGCCGTCCGCACCGTGCGCGCCTGCCAGACCGGGTCGTACTCCAGATCCCGGTTCCCCTCGCTATCGCGAGGGTGGTAGTGGTCCAGCCGCACGCCGGCGGCCGTGACGCCGAACATGTAGGCGGTCCGACGGTCGAAATAGGTGTCGAGCTCGATCTGGATCGACTCGGCCTGGCCGCCGTCGTCCCGGCGGCTGAGCGGCGCCTGAACCGGCTCGGCGCTGAACATCCGCGCGCC
This sequence comes from uncultured Acidobacteriota bacterium, assembly GCA_913043805.1. GTDB lineage: Bacteria > Acidobacteriota > Vicinamibacteria > Vicinamibacterales > UBA8438 > UBA2994. The sequence goes on from CAJWMX010000108.1 coordinate 8,158, forward strand.
GACGTAGAGCGCGCCGTTGTCATAGACGAAGCGCACCTCCATCCGGTCGGTCGGCGGCGCTCCCTCGTCCGGCTCGGCCTGCACGAAGTCGGTCACCGCCGGCGCCGTCCGCCACACCGCCTCCTCGAGCGACCCATCGACCCGCACGACGCCGTCGTCTACCCGCACCGCCCGCGCCTGTTTGGCAGACTGCGCCTCGGCCCA
>CAJWMX010000109.1 GCA_913043805.1 uncultured Acidobacteriota bacterium
TTGTGACCGACGTCAGAAGCACGAGGTCGCCAGACACGATCGGCGAGCTCCAACCGGCTCCCGGAATCTCGGTGACCCACGCCACGTTCTCGGTCCGGCTCCAGGCTTCGGGGAGACCGTCGCCCGCGACGACGCCGTCCGAGGCCGGGCCGCGGAACTGTGGCCAGTCGTTGGCAGTGAGGGGGGGGACGAAGAGGAACCAGGCCGCCAGAAGCCAGCCAGCGCGGCGAAGAAGCACTGAGAGCGTTCGGGATGTCATTACAGCAGTTGATGATGCCTGTCTCGGCCACCGCTGTCCAGCGGACCGATATCATTTCGTCTGCAGATGAACAGATCTTACCGGAAGAACCTGCTGCCCTCGGAGACCGTCGAACCGACGCGGGCCAGGGCGGCGCGGCGTGCGGCGAGTTCCGATCGATCGCTGACCCTCATCTACACCCCGTCGTGGACCGGGTGGGGGAGTACGCGGAGCTGGTCGATGCGGGACGGCCTGAGGGGGCACGGCTGTCCAGAAACGAACCCCTGTTTGGGGCGTTAGGGACCGCTGGTCGGCGGTTGGGTGACCCGCATCTGAGTCGAGACCCGCTGATTGTCAGGAGCCAACCTGGCGGTGGAGTCGAGGTGTCGGGGGCAAGGGCCAGATCGACGTGATGGTCGATGGGCAGCCTCTTGATGACGAGCTGGTCTTGACGCCGGACGTGGTCGCGCGGGGTGTCGTGCTAAGGTGCTTCCCGAGGCGTTCACGGCCGATGGCCCGCGGCTGCGGTTCGAGGCCACCTGCGAGCTGGACCCGAGCGGTGTCGTGAACCCAAAAAGTACTACGTCGCCGCCGACGGACGGTTGCTGGTGGTCCAGGCTAGAGAGACCGGGGTCGGGGACCCGCAGGGTTCCCAGATTGACATCGTCCTCAACTGGACACGGGAGCTGCTGGAGCAGGTGTCGGCACCCTGAGTACCTCAGTCACGAGCCTGCCACGCGCAGCGCTAGAATGGGTGCGCTCAGAAACCGCACTCGATTCAAGAGCCGAACGGACATGGCCATGAAGCCTCTGTTGGTGCTGCTCGGTGTGTTCATCCTTCCGGTCGCGGGCGCACTGGCTCAGCCGGCTGGCTCGGCGGCGACGCCGGACGTGCCCGCCGACGTCGAGGAGTGGATGCGCACCGCTTGGGGTATGGAGCCCGAGACCCTTGGGTCGACCGATACCCACTTTTTGTCGTCGCTGAGCGACACAGAACGGCAAGGCGCCTTCCTGTTCAAGCAGCGGTGCAACACCTGTCACTACTCGACGATGTCGGACACCCGGGGCGCGGGGGCAGGCCTCGTCGATGCAGCGTCATTGGGGCCCGCGCTCTCCAGGACGTCGGTCGAAGGGGAGGACCGAGAGAAGGTGGCGCGGCAACACATCATCGAAGGCTCGGCCAGGATGCCGGCCTTCAAGTACGCCCTCGAGGCTGAGCAGATCGACGCGATCGTCGCTTTCATGAAGCAAGTCGACACGCTCCGCCCACCGGTCGTTGACCGGCTCGCGGAGCTGTCGTCGACCGACGATGCCGAGCCGGTGCCGCTGGGCGAAGCCGCCGGTCCCCTATGGGGCACCGTCACATCGGCCTCCGGCGAGACCCTCGAAGGGGTCACGGTGTCTGCCCGCTCCCCGGGGCGGAACCTCACCACCAGCGTGTTCACCGACAGCGACGGCGAGTACTTCTTCCCGCCCCTCGAGTCTGGACGGCCATACAAGGTGTGGGCCCAGGCGCAGGCGTTCGAGGCGGGCCGGGCCGAGGTCGAGCTGGGCCAGGCGGCGGAGAGACAAAACTTCAGCCTGACGTCCATCGCGGATTTCGAGAATCAGCTGACCGGAGCCCAGTGGTATGAGGCGCTGCCGGATGCCACCCGTGAAGACCGCCGCATGAAGGAGGTCTTCCGGGCGGCTTGCATGGGATGTCACCCGCAGAACTTCACGTTGATCAGCCGGTTCGACGAGGCGGGCTGGGGGAACATCATCGACGTGATGAGCCGGATGCACCCGTATCGCTACGGCACCCCGGCCGCCGCGGCCAGGCGTCAGCCGAACGCCATAATGGTCCACTTCCGGGATGAGCTGGCGGCGTGGCTGGCAAAGGTGCGCGGTCCGGGCCCGTCCCCCATGACGTTCACGGCCCGGCGGCCCACGGGCGACTCGTCGCTGATGATTGCCCGTGAGTACGACGCCCCGGAGCCGGGCTTCGGGTTGCCGTTCTTCAACGACGGCAACACCGACTGGTCGCAGGGGCCGGTCGATTTCATGGACGAGTCGAAGCACCACGCGATGAACGCCACGCTGGACGAGGATGGCCACGTGTGGATGGCCGACATGTTCAACATCACCCGCACCGTCGTCCGATACGACTGGCGGACCGGCCACGCGACCAACTTCGTCCTGTCGGAGGAGCCGGAGGACGCGCCCGCCAACTCGCACGACATCATTCGGGACGCCGATGGCGTGGTGTGGTTCGACATGAGCAACATCGGCGCGCTCGGACGCATCAACCCGCGGACGGGCCAATCGAGCATCATTCGCCCCCCTGAGGGCTCTCGAGTGGGGCCCTGGATCGGCGACGACGGGCTGGGGGGCATCTGGACCGCCGGAGCCATCAACGACATCAAGGCGATGCGCTATGACACGGCCACGCGTGAGTGGGTGCTCTTCGAGAACCCGATCCCGAACGCGTCGAACTATGGAATGACTGGCGATGGCGCCGGCAACGGCTGGTGGTCGACCGCCATTCCTCGGGACGGGTTGATGAAGGCCGACCTCCAGACCGGTGAGGCCACGTTTGTCCCGCTTCCCGACGCGGTGAACGACCGGAGTGATCTGTTCACCGCCGAGGAGATGGCCGTCTTCGCCGACCGCCTGACGTTCTACGGCTATGGGAGACCGGGCTCGGTGGCGATTCGCAAGCCGGGCGCCGACCCGGCGAGCACGACGTTCTGGGGCTGCTCCTGGTATGGCGGTGGACTCCTGAAGCTCGACAGTCGCTCGGACCTCGAAGTGATGTACCCCTTTCCGCCCCAGCACGAGGACGGGAACTGCTACGAGACGTCGATCGACGAAGACGGAATGGTGTGGCTGCCGTTCACGCATGGCGACGCGGTTGCGAAGTTCGATCCGAACACCGAGGAATGGACCAGCTACTTCCTGCCCACGATCGGGACCAAGACCCACGGTCTGCAAGCGGTGACGGTCAACGGCCGCACCGAGATCGGGATGGGCTACCTAGGCGCCGGGAAGGTGGCGAAACTCCAGTTTCGTACGCGGGAGGAGCTGGATCGATTGAAGGCGGAGACGGCAAGGCCATGAGGACGCTTCAGCACGCCCTCCGATACATCGTTGTGGTTTGCGGCTTCCTGGGACTCCCGAGTCTGGTCATTGCGCAGCCGGGGAATGAGACGGGTCCGCCGCGGACCCCGTGGGGGGCTCCGGATCTGGAGGGGACCTGGTCGCTGCCCACGATGACACCAATGGAACGGCCAGCCGAGTTCGAGGGCCGCGAGCGCATCACTCCCGAAGAGGAAGCGGAGTTCCTGGCCAGGCGGCGGAGCGGCATCCGCGCGGGGCTGGCGCGGGCTTTGAGCGCCGACTTCGAGCTGGGCGATGGTGGCGTCGACCAGTCGATCTACGACCATCCACTGCTCGACGGGCGCACGTCTCTCGTCGTCTCACCGGAGAACGGCCGGATCCCACGCACGGACGAGGGCCGCTACCGGGCCGGGATGCCAGGTCGGCGAATGAGCGGCATCCCGGAGGGTCCCGAGAGTCGGGCCTTGGATGAACGCTGCATGATGGGCGGGGCGCTACCCCTGCGTGGCAGTGCCTTCCCTGCCCGGATCTTCCAGACGCCGGATCATGTGGTCATCCACTACGAGTTCATCAACACCACGGTCACTATTCCCATCGACGACCGTCCAGCCGTGTCGAACAGGATCCTCCAATGGTCAGGGACGTCTCGTGGATTCTGGGACGGGGACACCCTGGTGGTCGAGTCGACCAACTTCGACCCGCGGTGGACCTTTGCCGGGTCAGGGTCAGGCATGCGGCTGGTCCAGCGGTTGACCAGGGTCGACCAGGACACGATGCATCAGGAGTACACTGTCTACGACCCCGACTCGTTCGAGGAGCCGTGGACGGCCGAGTATCCGCTGACGAATACCGAAGAGCCCATCTACGAGTTCGCCTGCCACGAAGGCAACCGGAGCATGACGCTGCTGCTGAACGGCGCACGGGCCACTGAACAGATCCAGAGGTTCGTTGGGGCGTTTGAGCTCTCGAGTTTCGAACGCGTCGGGGGTGGGGCCGCGGACGGCACGGCCTTCACCGACGGCATGCTCTCGTACGACGCCAGCGGGCGGGCGTCGATCCAGCTGTCAGGCGACAGTGACTACCTCGCCTACTACGGGGATTACTTCGTGAACGTCACGCGGAAGGTGGTCGAGCATACCGTTGAAGACGGGTCGAGAGCGGCTCTACCTGACAGGATGCTGATCTACGCGTATGAGCTGGCTGACGACGGCAACACCCTCATCCTGTCGCTGACAGGCGAGGACGGCGTCGAGAGCCGCTCCACCTGGCAACGTCACCGCTAGCACTTCGTAAAGGAACCTAATGTCAGGACTTCGGTGGAGCGCGGGATTGCTGACGATGGTTGGACTCCTGCTGGGGCTTTCGTGGCAGGCCCGGGCTCAGGATGGCTTCACGCTCAGCCCGGTCGCGACCGGGCTCGAGCATCCCTGGGAGGTCACCTGGGGGCCAGACGACCACCTGTGGGTGACCGAGCGGACGGCGTTCCGGGTCACTCGCGTCAATCCGAGCGATGGCGCCACGCAGGTGGCCGTGACGATTCCCGGCGTGTTCCAGAGCGTGGCGCAGGATGGTCTGCTCGGCCTGGCGCTGCACCCGCGACTGCTGGAAGGACCAGGCGAAGCATTTGCCTATGTCGCCTTCACCTACGAGGACGTGACGGACGTTCGGCTCAAGATCCGGCGCTACGCGTACGACGCGGACTCCGGGTTGCTCGATGACCCGGTCGACATCATCACGGGCCTGCCGGCTCACGACGATCACCTTGGCGGCCGGATGGTGATCGGGCCCGACGAGAAGCTGTATCTGAGTATTGGCGACCAGGGTGGCAACTGGCTCCACAACTTCTGCAACCCCAACCTTGCCCAGGTGCTGCCGACGGCGGCCGAGGTGCAAGCTGGCGACTGGGCGTCCTACGAGGGCACGATTCTGCGGCTCGACCTCGACGGGTCGATTCCGGGTGACAACCCGACGATCGACGGGGTACGCAGTCACATCCTGTCCTACGGCCACCGCAATCCGCAGGGACTGGCGTTCGGCGACGACGGTCGGCTCTACGCGTCGGAACATGGTCCGAGCACCGACGATGAGCTGAATCTCGTCCAGGCGGCCGGGAACTATGGCTGGCCGGACGTCGCCGGCTACCAGGACGACCAGATGTATGTCTATGCCAACTGGTCAGCCTCCACTTCCGCGCCCTGCAACTCGTTGAGCTTCAGCCAGAGCGCGGTTCCGGCGTCGGTACCGCAAACAGCCGAGACGTCTTGGAGTCATCCCGACTTTCGGCCACCGCTCCAGACGCTGTTCACGGTACCGAGCGACTACGACTTCGACGCGCAGGGCCGCGCAACGATTGCGCCGTCGAGCCTGGCGCTCTACACAGCGGATAGGGGCGGCATTCCCGGGTGGGGCGACTCGCTCCTGGTGCCCGGTCTGATCAAGGGCCGGATGTATCGCCAGCCGCTCTCGGCCGACGGCACGACCGCCGACGGGGAGCCGATCGAGCTGTTCCGCACGACGAATCGCTATCGGGATCTCGCGCTGCATCCGGATGGGCGGACGATCTACGTGGCGACGGACAGCTCCGGCCGCACGACGGGCGCCGACGACTCGATGACCCAGTCGCTGGAGCACCCGGGTGCGATCATTCAGTTCACCTACGAAGGGGACCGATGAGAATCGCGCCGCTCGAGTGGCTCTGGATTAACTTCAATTACTAGCGGCACGCCACAGCCAGACATTCTGGCTGGAACGATTTCGCAACCGGGTTGACCGAGGAGGTTGAGAAGATGACAAGACGGTTGATTACAAGCACGCTGGCCCTCGCCTTGGCGCTGCTCGCCGGAGCTGGCATCGCAATGGCCCAGGAGGCGCCGACAACCACATGGGGCGCACCCGACCTGCAGGGCGTCTGGGACTTCCGCACGATCACGCCACTCCAGCGTCCCGAGGATCTCGGGGACAAGGCGTTCCTGACCGCCGAGGAAGCGGCCGAGCGCGAGCAGGCGGCGGTCGACCGCAACATCGCGGCGTGGGAGCGGGATGCCCGCCGCACCGAGGCGGGCGGCAACGTCGGTGGCTACAACAACTTCTGGATGGACAACGGCACCCGGGTGATGAACCGGACCTCGCTCATCATCGATCCGCCGAACGGCCGTCTGCCCGAGCGCACCGAGTCGGCCGACGAGCGGCAGGCCAACAGCCCGGGGTCGTTCGTGGTCGAGTTCCCCGAAAGCTATACCGACCTGAGCACCTACGACCGATGCATTCTGGGATTCAATGCCGGCCCGCCGATCACGCCGGCCGCTTACAACCAGAACGTGCAGATCTTCCAGACCGAGGAGCACCTCGTGCTGATGACCGAGATGGTGCACACCGTGCGCGTCATCCCTATCAACGGGCAGCCCCATCTTGACGATCGCGTCCAGCAGTGGTCGGGCGATTCGCGCGGCCGCTGGGAGGGTGACACCCTGATGGTCGAGACGAAGAACTTCGATCCGGCCCGGGGCTGGCGCGTGACCACCGAGGACATGACGCTGGTCGAGCGGTTCCGTCGGGTGGATGACGGCTCGCTCGAATACGAGTTCACGGTGAACGCGCCCCAGACATGGGAGTCGCCCTGGACCGCGAACCTGCTGATGGTGAAGAATGAGTTGCCGATGTTCGAGTATGCGTGCCACGAGGGCAACTACTCGATGCCGCAGATGCTGGGTGGGGCGCGCGCCCTCGAAGCGCAGGGGGCCGGGCAGTAGTCCGACCGACTCGGCCAGGTAATTAGACGGCGGTCTGAGCACGGGAGGACTCCCTGCTCGGACCGCCTTTTTTCTTGACGTTCCTAGGCCCCTGCCGCCGCGTGGCGCCCCACATGTCGAGGAAGCGCTTGAACGAGCGCGTGGCCTCGGCCGCATCATCGCTCGCCAGGGCGAGTACGAGACTCTGCGGCTGGGCCTGACCAGCGTGGACGGCGTTGTTCGCTAGACATCGGGCAGACCTATAATCTGCTGGCTCTGCATGACGTGGTCGCACAACAGGAGGACGCTTCGTGACATCGCTTCTCGCAGACGCCGGAATTCACCCCAGGCTTGCCGCCCAACTCCGACGGCTGGCGGGCGCGGCCCTGCTCGTTGCGGGCGTGGCTGGCGGTCCGGCCCTGGCCTCAGCTCAGGAGTGGACCCAGTTCCGTGGGCCAGGGGCGAGCGGCGTGGTGGCCGACAATCCTCGATTGCCGGAACGGTGGAGCGCGACGGAGAACGTGGCGTGGCGCAGCCCGATGCCGGGGCTGGCGTGGAGTTCTCCGATCGTGGCGCGCGGGATGGTCATCGTCACGACCGTCGTCAGCGAGGGCGACGTGGAGTCGCCAGAAGGCGGGTGGTACGCAGGCGGGGAACGGGGAGTGCCCAGAGACCGGCACCAGTGGCTGGTCTATGCGCTGGACGTCGAGAGCGGCGAGACGCGCTGGATCACCGAGGTGCACGCGGGCGTACCCGAGTCCTCCCATCACCTGAAGAACACGTTCGGGTCGGCGACGCCGGTGGCCGACGGTGAGTCGCTCTATGTGCTCTTCGGCAATCTTGGCCTCTATGCGATCGATTTCGACGGGACCGTGCGCTGGTCACGAGAACTGCCGCCGGCACGAACGCGCGCGGGCTGGGGGACGGCCTCCTCACCCGTGCTGCACGACGGTCGGTTGTATCTCGTGTCCGACACCGAGGAGCAGTCCTATATTGCCGCGGTCAGCACCGAGACCGGGGCGGACGTCTGGCGGACGGATCGTGACGAAGGCTCGAACTGGTCGACCCCATTCGTCTGGGAGAACGAGCAGCGAACCGAGATCGTCACCACCGGAACCGACAGGATCCGGTCGTATGACCTCGAAGGTCGGCTGTTGTGGGAACTGGCGGGCATGTCGTCCATCGTGATCCCGACGCCGATCGTGGCCCACGGGCTGCTGTATCTCGAGTCGGGCTATCTGGGTGACTTTTCGCGGCCTGTCTACGCCATCAGGCCGGGGGC
>CAJWMX010000110.1 GCA_913043805.1 uncultured Acidobacteriota bacterium
TCGGGAACCGGTGATGTCGGTGGACCCGTCGCACCGTCCCTGCTCAGTCGGCCAGGGCCCAGACGTACATCGAGTGGCCGGCGGCGAGAGCCACATACTGCTTGCCATCGACCATGTAGCTCATCGGGCCGTTGGCGATCATGCCGCCCAGCGGCTTCTTCCAGAGCACCTCGCCGTCCTCGGCGTCGAGGATGTGGAAGTAGCCCTCGCGGTTCCCGGTGAACAGCAGGTTCGAGGCGCTGGTCAGAATGCCGCTGCTGGTGACGTCGGTCATCGGCAACTTCCAGACTTGCTCGCCGTTGCGCGGGTCGATAGCGATCACCGCACCACCCCCGGCGGCGTCGGTCCAGTTATTGATGTGGCCGCGTCGAAGTCCAGGGACATTGGCGCCGGCCCCGAACGGGTTTGCCGGACGGCCGCCGAGAAAGACCCTGCCGGGGACGTATTCCTGTTCCTCGGGAGTGAAGTTCGACCCGTACGACTCCCAGGCGGACACGTAGAAGAGCCCGGTGTCAGGACTGTAGGACGGCGAATACCAGTTGGTGCCTCCCTGGACTCCGGGGAAGGTCGTGGTTCCCGGAGGCTGGGGTGTTTGCACCGGGCGTCCGAAGTCGTCGAGACCGCTGGCCCAGTTCACCGGGACGTAGTCCGTGCCGTTGAGGAACTGACCGTTCTCCCGGTCGAGCACATAGAAGAACCCGTTGCGATTGGCCCAGAGCATCAGCTTGATGGTGCCGCCGCTGCCGTCAGGGGCATCCATGAGGACCGGGATCTGGACCGCGTCGTAGTCATACGGATCGTTTGGGGTGAACTGGAAATACCACTCCAGTTCCCCGGTGTCCGGGTCGAGCGCCACGACCGAGTCCGAGTACAGGTTGTCGCCAGGCCGCTGGGCCGGGTTCCAGTCGGGGCCGGGGTTTCCGATCCCCCAGTAGGTCAGGTCCAGGTCCGGGTCGTAGGAGCCGGTCAGCCACGCCGAGGCGCCGCCGGTCATCCAGGCGTCGTTCTCCCACGTCTCGTGCCCGGGCTCGCCCGGTCCGGGGATGGTGTAGAAGCGCCATGCCTGCTCGCCGGTCGCCGCATCGTAGGCATCGATATAGCCGCGGATGCCGTACTCGCCGCCGGCCACGCCGACGATGACCTTGTCCTTGATCACGAGCGGGGCCAGTGTGAGCGCATAGCCCTGCGTCGGATCGGCCACCGTCGTGCTCCAGAGCGGCTCTCCGGCGATGGCGTCAATCGCCATCAGATTGCCGTCGAGCGTGGCCAGGAACAGCATGTCGTCCAGGATGGCCAGGCCGCGGTTGACGGCGCCGCAGCAGGGTCGGGCCTCGGGCGAAGGCGTGTACTCGTACTTCCAGAACACGCCGCCGGTCTTGGCGTCGAGCGCCACCACGTTGTTCACCGGTTCGGTCAGGTACATGATGCCGTCGACCACCAGCGGTGTCGCCTGGAATGCTTCGAGCGACCCGGCCTGGAAGACCCACGACAGCTCGAGATCGTCGACGTTGTCGGCCGTGATCTGGTCCAGCTTCGTGTAGCGGGTGCTCGAGTAGGTGCCTGAGTAGGTGAGCCAGTTGTGCGGTTCTTCGTCGGCGTTGAGCAGCCGTTCGAAGGTGACCTGGGCCGAGGCGGTGCCGGCGGTCAGCGCGCCGACGAGCAAAGCGATGAAGGTGTGTCGTCTCATGAGACTCTGTCCTGCCTATTGGAGGCCCTGGAGGGTCAGCAGATAGGCCAGCACGTCGGCCACTTCCTGTTCGTCGAGCGCGTCACTGGCAGGTGGCATCGGTGAGGTGGTCACGGCGGTCAGCTCGCGAAGCGTCGCTTTCTCGAGCGAGCGCAGGCGCTCGTTCTCGTCAATGAGCTGGATCGCATAGGTATCTTCATTCAGTCGCCGGCCGTTGACCACGGTGCCATCGCCAAGCACGGCCCGGACCGGTCGATTGACCGGGATCATCGTGCCCGTGGGGTCGAGCAGAGCCGCCTGCAGGGTGGCCGCGGTGCGGATGGACCCGATATCGGTCAGGTCCGGCGCGGTGCGGGGACCCTGCCCGCGCACGCGGTGACAGGTGGCGCAGGCGCCTTTGCCGTTGAAGAGCTGTTCGCCGCGGGCCTCGTCGCCCAGTCGTACCGCGCTCAGATCGAAGTCGCGCATCGAACGCAGGTAGGACACGATGCCGGTTAGCTCAGACTGGTTGAAGTCGTTGGGCGGCATCGCCGTGCCCTGGATGCCCATCCGGATGAGGCGCATCAGTTCCTGGTCGGATTCGACGCGCGCGTATTGTCCCGAAGCGAGATCGGTCCCGGCGACTTCGTCACCGGCCTCACCGTGGCAGCGGGTGCAGTTCGCGTTGTAGAGGCTCGCGCCGAACTCGATGTCGGCCTGCTCGTACTGGCCGACATGGTCCTGGGCGACCGCCGGGACGGTCGCCAGCGTCAGCGCGACCAGCGCGGTGATGGCGGTGGCCAGGAGTACTGGCCGAAGCGGCAGCGGTTTCAACGTCATGACAATCACACAGTCTGTCGGGAACCCAGGACCCTGTCAATCAGGCCAACGGCCTACCTGAGTTGGAGGCGGTTGTCCGGGTCCGGCCGGAAGATGAGGTGCTCGATGTCCGACTCGAGTTCGCTCCACCAGTGCGGGGTATGACCCGGGATGATGACCACGTCGCCGGCCGAGACCCGACGCGAGACCCCGTCCTCGATTCCGGGGCTCCGTGCGCTGGTGCCGGGGATCGGGTCGCCTTCGGGGAGCAGCGTGCCGCCGGTCACCAGGGTGCCAGCGCCTTTGAGTATGTAGTAGATCTCGGTGGTGTTGACCTCGTGCTTGTTGGCGCCGCCTGGGACGCTCTGGGGGCGATACACCCCATAGACCCCGACCCGGTAGTCGCCGGTCACGTCCACGACCCGGATCGGCCGGTCGCTGACGCGGTCGCGAGGCAGCGCGTCGATGAAGGCCTGGATGGCGTCGGCGGTGACGTCGGTGGCCTCTGGTTCCTGGGCCGAGACCGGGGTGACACAGAGCAGGGTGAGCACGGCAAGACCAATCAGGCGCATTGGAGACTCCTCGAAGAAAGAACGGGCGACAGAGGGGATTATCCGCCGGGGCGGCGTGGGTCCCAAGGGCAACGACATCGGTCTGCTTCATGCTATGGTCGAGTTATGGTCGAGCAGTTCTCGAACGGCAAGGAGATGTCGATGGCGAGCCTCGGTCGACGGATGACGGTCGTGAGTGCGATGGCGGTGGCGGTGTGTCTGGTGGCAACGCCCGTGTCAGCCCAGTCGAGCCCTCCAGCCGCCGTGCCCGAGGACCCTTCCTGGAACCCGCCCCGCACCGCGTGGGGCGCGCCGGATCTGCAGGGGATCTGGGACTACCGGACCATGACCCCACTGCAGCGGCCCCGCGAGTTCGCCGACCAGGCGTTGTTCACTGACGGGGAGGCGGCTGCGTTCCTCGAGCGGAGCCTGGCCGAACGCGCCGACTACGACCGGTCGCCCAGTGTGCACGCCAAGTGGTGGCTGGACTATGGGAGCGATCTGACGGGAGACGGCCGGACGTCCCTGATCGTCGACCCGCCGGACGGGCGCATTCCGCCCTTGACGGAGCAGGCGCGTGCCAGGAACGAGACACGCGCGGCGTATCGACGGGCTCATCCCTCGGATGCGGCCGATCACCGGGGACTCAGCGAGCGGTGCCTGTCGTTCGGAACGCCGCGGCTGCCCGGTGGGTACAACAACAACTACCAGATTCTTCAGACCCCGGACCACGTGGTCATCGTGTCTGAGATGGTCCATGACACCAGGATCATCCCGATTGGCCAGCCGCTGCCAGCCGCGCCGATTCCGCAGTGGCACGGCGAAGCCCGAGGCCGCTATGAAGGCGACACCTTGGTGGTGGAGTCGACCGGCTACGTGGCCCAGGGGGCGTTTCGGGGGGCCACCGGGGGACTACGGCTCACCGAACGCTTCACTCGGGTGGCGCCGGGCGTGATTCATTACGAGATCACGGCCGACGATCCGGATACCTGGACCCGCCCGTGGACGTTGATGTTCCCGATGGAGAAGACCCACCAGCCGCTCTACGAGTACGCCTGCCACGAAGGGAATCTCGGGCTCGAGAACATCCTGCGGAACGCCCGCCTTGAAGAGGCGGGGCTGATTCCCTGAGGTTTCTCGGCGAGGCTTCCGCCTGGCCGCGTTGCGTCCGCAGTCACAGACCACCGGTCTGCTCCTTTGGCCGGCCTTGCCAGGCGAAACCCTCGCCAAGAAACCCTGGTTAAGGCCCAGTTTTGGGGGCCAAACCCTCCCAATGGGCACTAGTCAGTGCTATGCTATGCGGGATATTGTCTAGGTTTCTCGCGTCGTGTGGAGGGGTCGATGCGGCAAGTCCGGAATCCGGTGCGGTTGGTACGACGCTGGCAGCTTCCGCTCGCGGCCCTGCTGGTGTTCTGGGCCGCCCCGGTCGCGGCGCAGTCCGAGCCGGTCACGTTCACCGACCACATCCGTCCCATCTTCGAGCGAAGCTGCTGGAACTGCCACGGCGAGGCGTCGCAGCTGTCGGGCCTCGATCTCCGCACCCGTGACGATGCGATTTCGGGTGGCGCGCGCGGCACCGCCCTGGTGCCGGGGCGCGCCGACGAAAGCCGTCTGTATCAAGTGCTGACCGGGCTGGCTGATCCGCCCATGCCGATGGGCGGCGATTCGCTCAGCGACGGAGAGGTGGCGGCCGTCCGGCAGTGGATCAACGACGGTGCGCACTGGGACGAGGGTGGCGCCACGAGCGCGGCCGCCGCGTTGTCGGCGCTCGAGAACTCGACGCTGCCACCCGACGCCCGCGACTACTGGGCGTTCCAGCTTCCGACGCAGGCCGACGTGCCCGCCTCGGCCGCCTACACCCATCCGATTGACCGCTTCCTCGACGCGTCCCGGCGCGAGGCGGGCGTCGAAGCGGCACCCCAGGCGGATCCGCTGACGCTGCTCCGGCGCGCGTATCTCGACCTGACGGGGCTGCCGCCAACCGCCGAGCAGGTCGCGGCGTTCCTGGCCGACATCGAGCGCGGCGCCTGGGAGCGGGTCATCGACGAATTGCTCGAGTCGCCCCACTACGGCGAGCGGTGGGGGCGTCACTGGATGGACATCGCGCGCTACGCCGACTCCACTGGGTTCGAACAGGACTACGTCCGTCCGAACGCGTGGCGCTATCGCGATTACGTCATCAACGCCTACAACAAGGACAAGCCGTACAACCAGTTCCTGCGTGAGCAGATCGCCGGCGACGAACTGGACCACGTCACCGACGAGACGCTGATCGCCACCGGGTTCCTGCGGGCCGGCCCGCGCGTGCAGTTCCGTGAGAAGGACAACCCGGAACGGCGTCACGACTACCTCGACGATGTCCTGGCGACCCTGGGCCGCGGCGTGCTCGGCATGACCGTACACTGCGCCCGTTGCCACGACCACAAGTTCGACCCGATCCTGCAGAAGGACTACTACAGCATGCAGGCGTCGATCTTCGGCTACGTCGAGATCGATCACCCGCTGCTGGACCATAAGGACGTCCTGAGCTATCGCGCCGCCAACGCCGAGATCGACGCCAAGGTCGAGCCGCTGCGGGACGAGATCGCGGCGCTCGAGGAGCCGCATCGTGATCGCCTCAAGCTCGAGATGATCCGGGAGCGGTTCCCCGAGAACGTCCAGAGGGCGGCCGAGAAGCCGGCCGAGGAGCGAACGGCTGGCGAGCAGCTGTTGGCGGCTCAGGTGCTGTCGTTGAACCCGCCGCGCCAGCGGGTCATCGACGCGCTCGCCGACGACGAGGCCGAGCGGCATATCGCCTTGACCCGTCAGGTGGAGGAGCTCGACCGGCAGCGACCACCCGAGCCGGCCATGGCCGAGATTGTCACCGATGGCGACTACCGTTTCGCGCCCGATGGGCCGGGCGACGAAGTCATCGGCTGTCCAGAGTGCCGCACACCGCCAGATGTGCCCGGGACGTTTCTCCACGAGGAGGGCGGCCCGGCCTACGAGGCGCCTCCCAGCTTCTTCCTGATCCGCGGCGATCCGTTCAGCCCCGGTTCAGAGATGCAGCCGGGATTCCTGTCGGTCGCCACCTACGGGGAACCACCCACCGCCATCCCGCGGCCTGACGGTCGCACGTCGGGGCGACGACTGGCGTTGGCCGAGTGGATCACGTCACGCGACAACCCGCTGACGGCGCGGGTGGCCGTGAACCGGATCTGGCATCACCATTTCGGTCGAGGAATCGTCCGGACGCTCGACAACCTCGGCAAGATGGGCGAGCTGCCGACCCACCCGGAGTTGCTCGACTGGCTGGCGGTTGAATTCATGGACAGGGGCTGGAGCATGAAGGAGATGCACCGGCTGTTGATGACATCCGAGGCCTACCAGATGGCCTCGGCCCATGACGACCCGTCGGCCCTGGCCGCCGATCCGGAGAACCAGTATCTCTGGCGCTATCGCCCGCAGCGGCTCGAGGCCGAGGCGCTGCGCGACGCCATCATGACCACGTCCGGCACGATCGATCTCGAGGTTGGCGGGAAGCCGATCTTCCCCTATGTGCCCCCCGAGATCCTCAAGACGTCGGAGGGCAAGGGGTACTGGGACAATCAGGAGGACGGCCCAGGCGTGTGGCGTCGCAGCGTCTACGTGTTCCGCCGTCGTTCGCTCGGGTTCCCGTTCTTCGATACGTTCGATCTTCCGGACCAGAACCAGACGGCCGCGGCCCGGAACGTCTCGACGGTGCCGACCCAGGCGCTGACGTTGCTCAACAACGGATTCGTGCTGAATCAGGCGCAGTTGCTGGCCGAGCGGATCGAGCGGGAGGCGCCTGGCGACATCGAGCGGCAGGTGGAACTGGCCTACGAGCTCGCGTTGACGCGGCCTCCGACCGCCGATGAAGCGGCCGTCGCGCAGTCGCTCGTGAGCGAGCAGAGCCTCGTCGACCTCACGCACGTGATGTTCAATCTGAACGAGTTCCTGTATCTGCGGTAGGAGCACCCATGTCCGACCAGGATCATCACCATCACTGCAAGAAGCGGACGTTCTGGGATCGGCGCGACTTCCTCTTCCAGTCAGGGGGCGGAATCGCCGGGTTGGCGCTGGCGCACCTGATGGACAAGCAGGGGCTGCTGGCCGCCGCGCAATCCGATACCTGCGAGGCGCCCGTTCCCGGGAACCCGTTCACGCCGCGCGACCCGCACTTCGAGCCGAGGGCCAAGGCGGTCATCTCGCTCTTTATGAGCGGCGGCGTTAGCCAGGTGGACACGTTCGACCCAAAGCAGGCGTTGATCGACCACGCCGGCGAGCCGCTGGCCGAGTCGGTGGTGGTCCGCCAGGGCCATCCTGGACCGCTGATGCCGAGCCCGTTCGGGTTCAAGAAGCACG
This sequence comes from uncultured Acidobacteriota bacterium, assembly GCA_913043805.1. Taxonomy (GTDB): domain Bacteria; phylum Acidobacteriota; class Vicinamibacteria; order Vicinamibacterales; family UBA8438; genus UBA2994. Next base: position 7,402 of record CAJWMX010000110.1, read on the forward strand.
GCCAGAGCGGCATCGACGTGTCGGACATCTTTCCGCACATTGCCAGCAAGGTGGACGAGATCGCGTTCATCCGGTCGCTGTATGGTCGTTCGAACGACCATATCCAGGCGACCTACGAGATGCAGACCGGCCAGATTCGCGTCGGTTTCCCGAGCGTGGGTTCCTGGGTGACCTACGGGCTCGGGTCGGAGAGCTCCAGCCTGCCTGCGTACGTTGTCATGAACGACTACCGCGGTGGGCCGCTCGGCGGTCCGACCGACTGGAGCGCCGGGTTCATGCCGGCCGCCTACCAGGGCACCCTGTTCCGTGCCGTCGGCGACCCGATCGTCGACCTGCAGCCGCCTGACGGCGTGACGGTCGAGCAGCAGCGTGCGCGCCTCGACACGCTGGCCAAGCTGAACGAGATGGACATGGCCAAGAACCCGGGCAACTCCGAGCTCGCGGCCCGGATCTCGTCCTACGAGCTGGCCTATCGGATGCAGGGCTGCGCACCCGAGGCGGTGGATACGTCGGCCGAATCGGACGCCACGAAGAAGCTGTACGGTCTGGACGATCCGATGACGGAGCCGTTTGGCCGGCAGTGTCTGATGGCGCGCCGACTGGTCGAGCGCGGCGTGCGGTTCGTGCAGCTGTTCCATGGTGGCCTCGGTAACCAGAACACTGACACCTGGGATGCCCATAGCAATCTGAAAGAGAACCACACGCTCCACGCCAAGGAGACGGACCTGCCGATTGCCGGGCTTCTGACGGACCTCAAGGGGCGTGGGCTGCTGGACGAGACGCTCGTGGTCTGGCACGCCGAGTTCGGTCGGATGCCGATTTCTCAGCGCGGCGTCGGGCGCGACCACAACCCCGGTGCGATGACGGGGTGGATGGCCGGCGCTGGAATCCAGGGCGGAC
>CAJWMX010000111.1 GCA_913043805.1 uncultured Acidobacteriota bacterium
GGCCACGAAGACGATTACGAGGGGAACCCGCCGGTGTTTCCCGTGGGCTGCATCGGCGTCATCGCCGAAGCCGAAGAGCTGCCCGACGGCCGCTACAACATCGTTCTGGGTGGGATCAGCAAGTTCCGGATCACGAGCGAGGACCACAGCCGCTCCTACCGGCTGGCCGACATCGAACCGCTTCCCGAAGTGCTGTCTCCGTCGGAACGGCTCGAGCTCGGAGATCTCCGCGACGAGCTGGCGGGCCTGCTCCCCATCGGACTTCCGGGTATCCAGATACCGGACGGCCTCGCTGACGAAGATGTCGTCAATGGAATCGCCCAGCTGGTCGACATCGAACCGCTGGACCGTCTCGGTCTCCTCGAACAACCGGACGCGCTGGCCCGCGGCCAGGCCCTGATCAACATCTTCTACACCCGGGCGGCCCTGCCCCGCTAGGTTTCCCGGCCAGGGCTCCGCCCGGCGGCGTTGCGGGCTCGGTCATAGGCGCCCGGCCTACTCCCTCACTCGCGCCTTGCCAGACGAAACCCTGACCGGGAAACAGACAGAACACGTGGTGAAGGCCAGACGGCGAGACCATCGCGCATCGTCTCAACTCGCGCGTCTATTGGCGATAGAATCGCCGGCGGACGGATCGATGCTGCTCAAGATGGACACACTTGCGCGGATCAAGGGCGGTGAGGTGTCGCTCGTCTTCCGGCGCTGGCGGCGACCGACAGTGAAGAACGGCGGCCGGCTCCGCACCGCGGTCGGCGAGTCGCGCATCGATGAGGTTCGCCCGGTCACGACCCGCGCGATCACGCGGGCGGACGCGATGGCCGCCGGGTTCGACAGTCGACAGGCATTGCTCGATCGCCTGGGTGACGGCGAAGGCGATATCTACCGGGTGTCGGTCGCGTGGGATCGTCCAGACCAGCGGATCGCCCTACAGGAGCGGGAAACGCTCTCCGAGGAGGAGCTGGTGTCGGTGGTCGCCAGGCTGCGGCGGATGGACGCGCGAGACGCCAGCGGGACATGGACCGAACAGGTGTTTCGCCTGATTGAGACTCGACCACACGTCCCCGCCAAGCTGCTCGCGGCGGAGTTCGGCTGTGACCGGGACCAGCTGAAACCGAACGTCCGCAAGCTCAAGAACCTCGGATTGACCATCAGCCACGAGACCGGGTACTCCCTCTCGGCCCGGGGACGGGCCGTCCTCACCCAGCTACGGGCGACCGAACCGGCCTAGCCACCGTGCGACTCCTCCTCGTCTATCTCTGGGCGCCGTTCGCCAACCTGCTCTGGTACACCCACACGGTGGTGATGGGGTCGCTGTCGCTGCTGGTGTGGCCCTTCGACCGGACCGGAGACCGACAGTTCTGGTGCGCTCGATGGTGGTGTCGTCTCGTCGCGTGGTCGATCTTCGCGCGGATCCGCGTGCACGGCAGCGAACATGTCGAGCCGGGACGGCCGTATGTCTACATGGCCAACCACTCCAGCTTGATCGACACGCCGGCGCTCTTCGCCTACCTCCCTCACCCCTTCCGGATCATGGCGAAGCGGGAGCTGTTCTACGTACCGTTCATGGGCTGGCATCTGTGGACGGCAGGCCACTTCCCGATCGATCGCGGAAATGCCAGACGGACGGTGGCCAGCGTGCGCCGGACGATCGAGGGAGTTCGCGGAGGGCGATCGCTCGCCGTGTTCCCCGAGGGCACCCGGACGCCAGACGGTCGACTCCAGGACTTCCAGCCCGGCACGTTCAAGATCGCGATGAAGGCGGGCGTGCCGATCGTGCCGGTCACAATCTGCGGGACCTTCGCCCTCCTCCCCAAGACGACGCTGGCTCCACGGCCGGGTCGGGTCGACGTGATCATCGGCGAACCGATCGACACGGCCGACTATGCGGACGCCCAGGTCCGCGAGCTGATCACGCGTACCCGGGCCGCCATACAGGCGACGCTGGACGAGTGGATGGCCAAGCGCGGAGAGGCCGACTCGTGACGCCGGCGAGTAGCTGGGTCGTGCTGCTCAGGGGCATCAATGTGGGGGGACACAACAGGTTGCCGATGGCGACGCTTCGCGCTCACTTCAGCGACGCGGGATGTGAGGACGTACGCACCTACATTCAGAGCGGCAATCTCGTGTTCCGGGCGGCGCGGACCCTGGCCCGGCGAGCGATCTCGACGCTCGACGAAAGGCTGGGCTCGGTCGGCCTCAATCTCCCGGTGGTCACCAGGACCGGAGCGGAGCTAGCCGCCGCGGTCGAGGCGAACCCGTTCGTCCGGTCTGGGGTCGACCCGGCGTATCTCCATGTGGGGTTTCTGGCTGACACGCCCACCGACGCGCACGCGGGCGCCCTCGATCCGGATCGGTCGCCGCCAGACGCATGGCGCCTGTCTGGGCGGGAACTGTATCTGGCCTGCCCGCGCGGCATCGCCAAGACCCGACTCACCAGCAGCTATCTCGACTCGACCCTCGGTACACCGGTGACAATCCGAAACTGGCTGACGACCATGGCCGTTCTCGACCTCGTGCGTGGCTGACTGAAGCGCTAGCCGAATGGGTATAGACCCGTTCTCCACCTCCTACGACACCGCGCGCGAGCGATTCCGCCACGCCGCGACCGGCGCCGGAGCCCGACTGGCGTCTCACCCGCAGGGCGACGACGGCCTCACCACCGACGTGGCGACCCTGGGCGCGGCCGCGCCCGATTGGACCGTCGTGGTCACATCCGGTCTTCACGGGATCGAAGGCTTCTTCGGTTCAGCCGTCCAGCTCGCCTGGCTCGGGTCTCGAGCGATCCTCCCCGACCGGGGCGCCGTCGTGCTCGTGCACGCCCTGAATCCCTATGGCTTCGCCCACCATCGTCGGGTCGACGCCGACAACGTCGATCTCAACCGCAATTTCCTTCCCGACGACGCCCCCCGGAGGACCCCACCTGGGTGCGCGCCCAGCCGTCGTCCGCGGCGGCCCGCTTTGTCACGGCCGAGTTCGGGACCTACCATGTGCTGAGGGTGCTGGCCGCGCTGCGGGCCGAGAACCGGTTGCACTTCCACGGCGGCTCGTCGGTCGAGCGGCGCCGCGTCGGAAGAGAGTTCCTGGAGTGCTTCTGTCCGATGGCCTCCGACTGGCGAGCCAAGACCCTGGGCCGAGCGATGCAGGTCATCGGGCAGGCGATTGAAGGAGCACGGACCGACCCGTGAGCGCGACCACGCTGCACTTCCGCTCAAAGATCGATGGCTGGATCATCGGCGCCACGGCGCTCCCCGTGTTGATCGGGCTGTACCCGGCCTGGCTCGCGGCGTCCGAGGGCCATATCTGGGTACCGTTGGTGGTCTTCACGCCGGTGGCTCTGATGGGCTGGGGAGTCTCCTCGACCAGCTACACGGTGACGGATGACCTCCTCGAAGTCCGATGTATGTGGCTCACGGAACTGATCCCGCTCGGCTCGGTCCGCTCGCTGCATCCGACTCGAAGCCTGCTCTCGGCGCCGGCTCTCTCACTGGATCGGATCGAGCTCGTCCATACGACCGGACGCACCCTGGTGTCGCCCCGTGACCGGGAGGGATTCGTCGCGAGCCTGAGCCGGCGCAACCCCGCGATCACGGTCCACGGCTTCGATGGACGCGGGGAGGAGCATCAGGACGTGACCGGTGATCCGACGATCCCGGGCGCCGCCCTCACGCCGGCCATCGTCATTGGCGTGCCGCTACTGCTCGTGATCGGCGTGATGTTCTATCGTGGCAGCCAGCCGCCAACCGCGCAGGTCACGGCCGACGAGTTCATCGTGAGCGGGAACTACGGCGCGACCGTCGAACTGTCCGAAATCACGTCCATCTCTCTCGAGTCCGAACATCCCCGGGTCCGCCGACGACTTCGCGGCTTCTCGGCCGGCGACACGCGACGGGGTCGGTTTCGGGTCCACACCCTGGGGGACGGGTTCCTGTTCACCCGAGCCGGTGCACCGCCCTATCTCCTGGTCAGGACCGAGGACAGCTTCGTCCTGCTCAACGCCGAGACACCAGACGAAACCCAGCGTCTGCACGACGACCTGCTGTGGCTCTGGCAGAATCAATGACATGGGCAAACGCTACGACACACTCGATACGCGGCTCCGTCAGTTCATCGAGCGACAGCAGATGTTCTTCGTCGCGACGGCGCCACTCTCGGCCGACGGACACGTCAACCTCTCCCCCAAGGGCCTCGACAGCTTCCGGGTGGTGGACCCGACCCGGGTGGCCTATCTCGACCAGGTGGGAAGTGGCGCGGAGACGATCGCGCACCTGCGGGAGAACGGACGTATCGTCGTGATGTTCTGCGCCTTCGAAGGCCCGCCCAACATCGTCAGACTCCACGGCCGGGGCGAAGTCGTGGAACCTCAGGACGAGGACTGGGCCCGGGAACGCGCCAGGTTCGGTCCAGGCGCGGACGGTCGGGCCATCATCGTCATCGAGGTCGATCGGATCACCGACTCCTGCGGCTACGGCGTGCCCGAATACACCTTCGCGGCCGACCGACCCCAGCTCGACGCCTGGGCCGCCCGCAAGGGGGAACGCGGCCTTCGGCAGTACCAGCAGGAGAACAACGCCACCAGCGTCGATGGTCTACCGGCGCTACGATGGGTTGCGGAAGACGCGGCCACGGAGTAGCCTGAAGTCCGGTGCCCTCAAGGGCACAGGTTCACGCGGAGGAATACTCATCATGCGCAAGCTGCAGATCGCGCTGTTCGCCGTCCTGGTCGGCGTCGGCTCCCTGACGGTTCAGAGCCAGGAACCCGTGGTCGAGGTCTTCAAGGCTCCGACTTGAGGCTGTTGCATGGGATGGGTCAATCATCTCAAAGACGCAGGCTTCAAGGTCACAACCACGGACATGCCCGATGTGACCCCCAAGAAGATCGAAGAGGGCGTGCCGCCCCGGCTCGGGTCGTGCCATACGGCGACCGTGGACGGCTACGTCGTGGAAGGTCATGTGCCCGCCGAGGACATCAAGAAACTGCTGACCGAACGACCCGACGTCAAGGGCATCGGGGTGCCGGGTATGCCGATCGGCTCGCCGGGCATGGAAGGAATCTCCGGCGGACGGCAGTATTCGAGCTACTCGTTCACCGAAGACGGCGAACTGGCGGTCTTCGGAACGCATCAGCCTCGCACGCGGCAGTAGACGCTGTCGCCCGGTAGCGCGAAACAGTCAGAAGATGCGCCCCGCCACCCGCGACCGCATCTTCCGGCTGTTGCTGCGGGTGTCCGGTACGGCCGAGCTGTTTGCCCTGATCTTCATCGTCGCGCCCGAGTCATGGATGGTCTCCATCCATGACTGGCTGGGGCTCGGCGAACTCCCCGGCCAACCAATCGTCGGCTATCTGGCCCGTTCCACCTCAGCCTTCTACGCAATGATGGGCGGCCTCATGTGGGTCGTGTCCTTCGATCTGGTCCGTCACCGGCAGGTACTCCTCTACCTCGGGGTGGCCCAGGCGCTGTTTGGCGTGGCGCTGCTCGGCATCGACACCTACGAGGGGCTTCCGCTGTCGTGGACCCTGTTCGAGGGCCCCGTCGTCATACCGCTGGGGCTCGCCACGCTCTGGCTCGCTCGGCAGCTACCCAATCGGTGATGCCGGAAGCGCAGCAGGCCGGCGCGATCCCCTACCGGCGCGAAAGCGACAGCTGCCAGGTGTGCCTGATCACCACGCTCAGCTCAGGCAAGTGGTCGATCCCGAAGGGATTCATCGACCCGGGCGACAGCGCCCGGGAGACGGCGGCCCGCGAGGCGGAAGAGGAAGCCGGCCTCCACGGCCGTGTGGTTGGCGGCCCGGTCGGCTACTATGACATCACCAAGTACGGAGACACCTACACGGTCGCGGTGTATCTGCTCGAAGTCGAGCAGGTCGACGACGAGTGGGACGAACAGGCGGTTCGACAACGAAAATGGACCTCAACCGAGGTCGCGGCTCGGCTGCTTGACGGGCGCCCCGTGAGCGAGGTGTTCGACCGGGCGGTCGCGCTCCTCGGTCGAGCGCTCGGACCATCGGAACAGGAGAAGGCGAGATGACGAATCGAAAGATACTGACGGCGTGCGGCATGGCAGTCTTTGCGCTCGGCTTCCTGGCCGGCAACGTCTGGACGACCGACGGGATCTCGGCCCAGGGCAACAAGGTCTTCGAGCTGCGCACCTACACCACCGACGACGGGCGACTCCCGAACCTGAATGCGCGGTTCCGCGACCACACCATGGGCATCTTCGAGCGCCACAACATGGAGAACGTGGGCTACTGGGTACCGCAGGACACTCCCAACACCCTGATCTACATCATCGCCCATGACAGCCGCGACGCGGCCCGCGAGAACTGGGGCGCCTTCCGGGAGGACCCGGACTGGCCCGGCATCGCCCAGGCCTCCGGGGTGGGGCGGGTCCAGGTCGAGAGCGTCTTCATGGACGCGACCGACTACTCGCCAATGAAGTAGCTTCCGACACCGATAACCGCCATGTCCGATCAGCACAAAGCCCTGGCCCGACGGTTCCTCGACGAAGTGTTCAACGAGGGCCGGGACGACACGATCGACGAGCTGATCGGCGCCGACTACGTCGACCACAGCGCCCCGCCGGGTCAGCCCCCTGGCCCCGACGGGGCCCGGTCGATCTCTGCGGTGTTCCGCACCGCGTTTCCCGATCTGCAGGTCGATGTCCACGAGATGGTAGCCGAACGCGATCTGGTGGCAATCCGCGCCACCTTCAGCGGCACGAGCCGGGGCCCCCTCATGGGGGCCCCGCCCACCGGCAACCCGGTTGCCCTGACCTCGATGGTGTTCCTGCGTCTGCGCGACGGGCAGATCGTGGAGCGGTGGGAACAGGCGGACCTGCTGGGACTCATGCTGCAGCTGGGCATCGTGCAGCAAGGGGGCGCGAGCGGAGAGAGCGGATGAGTGACAAGGATGGCTATGTCGTCATCTCCACCGTGCAGAAGCCGTACGTCGAGGCGCAACTGAAGTCGTTTCTCGAGGCCCACGACATCCCCTGTCAGCTGCGGGGAGAGTCGCTGCGTGTGACCCACGCCATCTCCATCGACGGCATCGGCGCCGCCGAGGTGCTGGTCCCCGCCGACAAGGCGGAGCTGGCCCGCGATCTCCTCGCTCGCGTGGAGCGAGGGGAACTCGCCATCGAAGACGACGCCGACCCCGAGCCCGACCCGCAGTAGCACCGTCCACATCCACATCCACATCCGGCCGGCACGGGGACAGGAGACCACGGACCATGAGCGAAGGTGTCCAGTTCATTCCCCTCGCCAGGCTGGCGCTGGCGTTCCTGCCCGTCCTCGTCCTCCTGGCCATCGTGGACCTGTGCAAGCGCTCGCTCGTCACCACCTACGCCGGCTTCATGACACGGGAGAAGATGCACTCGTGGATCGAAGGCACCGAAGTGGAAGAGTACGTGGCGCGCATGTGGCCACACATGACCGTGGCGATCGACCGAGACCGGACGACATCTTCAGGATCTTCTCGATGACCAAGCCGGTCACCAGCACCGCGGTCATGATGCTGGTGGAAGAGGGCAAGGTCGCCCCCAACGACCCGCTGTCGAAGTTCGTCCCGGAGTTCGCCAGCGTCGAGGTGCTGAACGACGCCGGTGAGCGGGTGCCCTCAGACGGGCCGACCACGATCCAGCACCTGCTGACCCACACGTCGGGTCTGACCTATGGATTCTTCGGGAACACCCCGGTGGACCAGCTGTACCGGGAGGCCGGCACCTTCGCCAATGCCACCAGCCTGGAGCAGTTTGCCAGCGAGATCGCCGCGCTGCCGCTGCTGGCCCATCCGGGCGAGGTCTGGAACTACAGCGTGTCCACCGACATCCTGGGACGGATGGTGAAGGTCGCGTCCGAGCAGTCGTTCGACGCGTTTCTGCGGGAACACATCTTTGGCCCGCTGGGCATGGAAGACACCGCGTTCCACGTCGCTGCCGAGAAACTGCACCGCTTCTCGGGCAACTATGCGACGGTCGACGGAGAGCTCCGACTGACCGACTCTCCGGTGGACGGTCAGTACACCCGCCCCGCGCAGTGGCTCTCAGGGGGGGAGGGCTCACCTCCACCGCGTCCGACTACATCCGCTTCGCCCAGATGCTGCTCAACGGAGGCGAGCTCGACGGCACCAGGATCCTCTCGTCGGCCAGCATCGACACCATGCGAACGAATCACCTCGATTAATCGATGATCCCGATCGCGGTCGGGAACTATCTGAGTCCCGCCTACGGCT
>CAJWMX010000112.1 GCA_913043805.1 uncultured Acidobacteriota bacterium
TTCGCGTCGAAGACCCCTCAAGGGGCGCACCCCTTCGACCTGACACTGGAAGCCCCTACCGGCTACGAGTTGCTGAACGAGATCGCGCGCGCGCACGGTGCGGCGTCCTGGGGACTCTCGTTCTGCACCCCCGAGGCCCGGATCGAACAGGCGTACTTCGAGTGGTGGACCCACGACGGCACAACGCTGGGAATCGGTTGGGGACCGTTCGTAGAGGTAGAGGGCGCCCCAAGGCACCCGTGACGCGAGGGCCTACCGGTGATGCTCCAGCATCTGGACTAGACCGGCACCTACTCAGGCAGCGCGAACACCCACATCACGCCGCTCCCTTGCGGGATGTTGGTATCGGTGAAGTTGGCGTAGGACGTGGTCATACCGATGCGGCCACCCGCGCCCACGGCCAGATACTGCCGACCGTTGACCTCGAAGGTGACCGGCGCGCCCGAGATGTCGCCGTTGAGTCGGGTCTCCCACAGCAGGTCGCCCGTCTCGTGGTCGAGCGCGAAGAGCCGCCGGTCGGCGGTGCCGCTGAACACCAGCCCGCCGCCGGTCGCGAGCGCCGAGGCCGTCACGGCGACCCCGTTCGGCACCTGGTAGGTCCAGGCCCGGTTACCCGTCTTCGGGTCGAAGGCGGCGAACTCGCCGATGTAGTCATACCCCGGCACCATCTTGGTGCGGCTGGCCATGCCCCGGTAGATGCGTCCCGGCTGGTAGTCCTCAGAGACGTAGGTCACATCCATGCAGCTGTTGTTGAGCCCCAGGTAGTAGAGACCGGTGGCTGGGCTGTAGCTGGGCGCGTTCAGATTCCGGGTGCCGTGGAAATGTGGGCACACCTCGAACGTCTTCCCCGAGTCGACGTCCTCCATCGTGGGAATCTGCTCGGGGTTGTAGATGGGACTGCCCGTATCGGTCCAGCCTTCGATGATGTTGTCGTAGCCGGTCCTGAAAGCGTGAAGGAAGCGCCCCGTCTCACGATCGAGCACCAGGCCCCAGCCGATCTTGCTGGTTTCGATCAGCGCCTTGAAGACACGACCGCCAATCTCGAGGTCCACCAGCATGCTCTCGTGGGCGGCGTCGAGGTCCCAGTTGTCGGCCGGCACCACCTGGAAGTGCCACTGCAGCTCGCCGGTGTCGATATCGAGCGCCAGAATCGAGTTGGTGTAGAGCGCGTCACCGGGCCCACGCAGGGTCGAGGCCCACGGGGTCGGCTGGCCGGTACCCAGATAGATGAACTTCAGTTCGGGGTCGTAGCTGATGGTGCCCCAGGTGAGGCCGCCCATCGGCGGCAGCTCGCGCTCGGTCCAGGTCTCGTAGCCGGGCTCGCCAGGCGCCGGGATGGTATAGGTGGTCCAGAGATGCTCACCGGTCTCGGCATCGTGCGCCACCACGAGGCCCCGCGCGCTCCGGTCGCCCCCGGCGAAGCCCAGGATCACCTTGCCGTCGGCGATGAGTGCCGGATGGGCATGACCCAGGCCGTCGCTGTAGTCGCCGGTGCTGACTTCCCACTGCGATTCGCCGGTCTGCGGGTCGATCGCGACCAGCGCCGAGTCGGCCGTGCCCCAGTAGACGAGGCCGTTGTAGAGCGACACGCCGCGTGAGCGGCCGAGCGCCTGCGACTTCTGGATGTCTTCGGGGTAGCTGCGCTGGTGCACCCAGGCCACCTCGCCGGTCTCGACCTCGAACGCGGTCACCCGGTCGCTCTCGGCCACAAACATCAGATGGTTGGACACCACCGGCGTGGGCACCCAGCGGTTGGTATCACCCATCGAATGGGCCCAGACCAGGCGTAGATCACGCACGTTCCCGCGGTTGATCTGGGTCAGCGGACTGTAGCCGGTCACGTCGTACGTGCGGCGGTAGTTGGCCCAGTCGCCGTCCTGGGGGGTCAGCAGCCGCTCTTCGGTGATCTCTTCCCAATTGGCCGTTTGCGCGGCACTCGGACTGCCCACGCCAAGGAGGAGCGCCGCTGCTCCGCACGTCACCAGACCCACGCGTAGAATTCGCTGCATCACTACCTGCTCCACTGCTCGTCCCCTACCGCGGGACGATCATCACCGCCAGCACCTTGAAGCCTTCTTCCAGACGCCGGTTGCGCTGTTTCTCGGCATCCCCGGCCGATCGGGCCACGATCGGGTAGCCGCACGCCACGTCACGCCGGACACAGACGGCAAGCGCCCGCTGCACCAGCGCTTCCACTTCGGGCGCGTCCGGCCCTCCAGCGCCGATCGATTCGGCCAGGTCGGTCGGCCCCAGGAAGATCACGCCGATGCCGGGCACGTCGAGCACGGCATCGAGCTGGTCGATGCCAGCCGTCGACTCGATCTGAACCATCGCCAGGAGCCGCCCGGACTCCGCCTGTGGCCATACTCCAGCCGTCGACGCGTCGCGCATGGACGAAATGGCGCGTACCGCCTGCGCCGGTGTCTCGATGTCCGGGAACATGATGCCCGGAACCCCGAGGTCGATCAGCTCGCCGACAACGGATTCCGGCGCGTCGACCGCACTCAGCGGAATCCGCACCACCGGTAGCGCCTCACTCTCGCTGCTCAGGCTCCGCAGCCGCTCCCCGATTGCGTCTGGATCAAAGTCGCCGTACTGGGCGTCGATCACGACGAAATCGAGATTGGGCGCGCCTCTGGTAAACGTCCCCATCGCGGGCCGCCCAGCTTCAAGCTGCGCCACCACCCGGTTCGCCTTTGACGCCGGCTGCGCGGCCACAACTCCAGCAATTGAGCCCAGCGCGATCGCACTGGCGGCGCCAACCACCGACATCTTCACCATCAGGCTGCGCCAGCATATCGCGGAACGGTCTCGAGGGGGACTGACCGGCTGAACCGACGGGCGATCGGAGGTAGGATTATCACGCCCATGGTGAAGTTCGATTGCATCGTGCAGGAGGGCTGCGTCGACGAGGCGCTTCGCCCCCAGCTGGCCACGGCCCTGGAGAACGTCTGCCTCGAGGTACTGGGTGCGGACGCGGGACCCGCCGAGTTCTCCTGGGTCGTCGTGAAGAAGGGGTTCGGGTTTCGAGGCGGCGCGCCGTCGCAAACGTCGCTGGTGTGCGGACGCATTCCGGACGGGTGCGACCGGGACACCCGCGAGCGGCTGCTCAAGAACATGGCGGACGAATGGTGCCGGCTGACCGGCGCCACGGCGCATGACCTCGTGATTTCGGCTCGGGACGAGAGCTGGGCCGGCTAGGCCCCTCAACACAGGAGAAACGGCTGTGCCTGTCTACCGATGCGTGATTCCTGAAGGCTCGTTGACCTACGACCAGCGGGCGGAGATCGCCACTGCGTTCACCGACGTGCATTGCGGCCTCTCGGCGGCGCCGCGGAACTTCGTGCAGGTGGTGTTTCTGGAAGCCACGGCTGGCTTCGAACTGCCCGATACGCACGGTAGCGGCACCATCAAGGCCGACACGCCCTACTTCGTGGCGGGCGGCAACCGCGGCGGCCGCCCCCCCGAGCTGAAAGCCAAGATCCTCGCCGGACTGCTGGACCGCTTCTCGGCCATTGCCGGCGTGCCGGCCGACCAGGTGAGCGGACGCATCAGCGAGGCTCCGGCCTCATGGACCATGGAGGCTGGCAAGGTGCTGCCCGAACCGGGCGAGGAACCGGCCGAGTGGTACGAGCACACCGCCGTTTCCGGCTAATTGACCAACACCGTCACACGCCCAGTCGCACACGACCAAGGAGGAGTCAGGCATGCCTGACACACGCACCAACCCGGACGCGCTCAAGCGCGAGAGCCGTCGACGTTTCATCCAGTTCCTGGCTGGCAGCCCGTTGCTGGCTGCCGCCTATCCGGCCCTGCCATCGAGCTGGCAGACCGCGGTGGCGCAGGAGGCCGAGCGGCAGGCCAAGGCGGCCGGCACCTGTTCCACCTGTGGGCAGCCGCTGGTCGCGGGGGCGCCGGGTGGCGCCGGTGCGCAGCAAGACGCGATACCAGACCCGAACCGCTTCCTCGAAGGGCAGATGACGGGCCAGGTCATCGACTCGCCCGAGCTGGCGGTCAACGTGTGGGACATGGAGATGACCACCCACGCGAACAACCTGCCGGAGCACTGGTCGTTCCTGCACCTGGGCGTCGACAACTACGAGACCCGGTACGCGAATCGGTCCGGCTTCAACCGCCTGGCCCTGCGTCCGCGTCGGCTCGGCCAGCAGATGAACGACCTCGACACCTCGGTCGAGCTCTACGGCAAGACCTACGGCACGCCGCTCTTCACCTGTCCGGTGGCGGCGCTCCAGGCATTCCACACCGAGGGTGAGGTGGCCGCGGCCAAGTCGGCGGCCCGCCACGGCGTGTGGCCGGTACAGTCACACGAAAGCTCGCAGTCCTATGAGGACATCGCGGAGGGGTTTGGCGAACCGCACTGGTTCCAGCTCTACATCCGGCCCGACTGGAACGTGGTGAGGCGGTCGATCGACCGGGTCGAGGCGGCCGGCTGCCCGGTGATGGTCTGGACCATCGACTTGCTGGGCGGCAGCAACCGAGAGCTGAGCCGGCGTTCGTCAGGCAGGGAAGGCACCGCGGCCGCGCTGTGCCAGAACTGCCACAACCATCGCGAGGGCTACCAGTGCCCGATGCGCCGAGAGCTCGATGGCCCAGCCGGCGAGCGTCCGCCGTATGACTGGGACTATCTGAAGCGGCTCAAGGACTACACCGAGATGAAGGTGCTGGTGAAGGGCGTGGTCACCCGCGAGGAGGCCGAACTGGCGGTCGAGTACGGCGCCGACGGGGTGTTCGTGTCCAACCACGGCGGTCGTGGGGTGAACATGATGCGCGGGACGATCGACGCGCTGCCCGAGGTGGTGGAAGGTGTGGCCGGCCGGGTGCCGGTGCTGATCGACAGCGGCGTCCGCCGCGGCGCCGACATCTTCAAGGCGCTGGCGCTGGGCGCCGACGCGGTCGGCATCGGGCGCCCCTACGTCTGGGGCCTCGGCGCATTCGGCGAACCGGGCGTCGACAAGGTCCTGGACCTCATCCTGGACGAGTTCCGGATGGTGATGCGCCAGACCCGAACCACCGCCATCGACCAGATCGTGCCGAGCTTCGTGACCGAAGGGCAGCCGATCATGATGCGCGACAACCGGCTGGGCTTCGGGTTGTAGCCGACGCTGTCAACCTCGTACACAACAACGGCCGGACCCACTGAAGGGCCCGGCCGTTGCTATCTACAGCGGCGACCGCGTCCCTACTGCCCGCCGTCGTTGTCGTCAGTCGTTCCGGCCGACGGCACCTCGAAGGGATACCCCGGCGGGCCGAACTCGTAGTAGGCCGCCAGCGAGTCGATCTTGTCCATGTCGGGATAGAGCACGCCGAAGGCGGGCGCCTCGCGGCTGCCGCGGGGCGAATACCAGACCGCGCCCTCGCCGGTCACCTGGATCTTCGGCGAGTCGGCGTGACGCTGCGGCTTCGGATAGAACGTGAACTCCTCGGTATCCGGATTGAAGCGCCAGATCGACGCCCCGTAGTCACCGTCAGTCCGCTGGCCCACGTCGGCCGCCCAGATGTTGCCATCCGGATCCGGCGCCACGTCATACGGCTCGGCGTTCTGCTGCGGAATCGACCACTCGGTCATCTTGCCGGTCGACTGGTCCAGCTTCACGAGCTTGCCGTCGCGCTTGCCGGCCGAGTAGATACCCCACCAGATGTTGTTGTCCTTGTCGACGTTCAAACGGCGGGTGTGGGCCGGGTAGGTCGGCGCGGTGTACTCGGTCCAGGACGCGTTGCTCGGATCGAACTTCACGATCTTGCCGCCGCTCCAGAGCGCAATCCAGATGTTGTCGTTCTTGTCCGCCACCACGCCGTAGGGGATCGCGTGGGGGGTCGGGATGCGGTAGACCGACACCTCGCCGGTGGCCTTCTCCCACTTGCTGAGGGCGCCGCCCATGATCCAGCCGACGTAGATGTTCCCCTTCGAGTCCATGGCCAGCGACTGCATGAACTTGGTGGGGTTGCGGACCACGTCCTCGGGATCCATCAGGATTTCGTGCTCCCACTGCTCGGTCTTCGAATTGAAGCCCAGCAGCCGCTTCTCCTTTTCGCCGGTCCGGCCGCGATGCTCCGGGAGCCAAATCATGCCCTCGGGGTCGATCAGGATCTCGTGGTTGCCGTTGCGCGGGTCCGGGTAGAGCCACTCCCACTGCTCGCCCGTGCGGGGGTCGAGCTTCACCAACCGATGGGGCACGCCGCGGTCGACCAGCCAGACGTTGCCGTCGGCATCGAAGCGCGGGTCCTGCCCATAACGGCTCACGCGGTCGCGCGCCCATTGCGGGTCGTTCTGCCCCTCGCCCGGACCGTCTTGCGCCAGGTAGTACTCGATGTACATCGCCTTGCCGAGCGCTTCCTCGTCGATCGGCGTCTGCGTCTCGATGGCCACCCGGCGCCGACCGCTGTCGGGGCCGAAGTTCGCGACCACATACTCGAGGAGCGCATCACGGTCCTCGCGACCGAACTTGAACATCGAGGCGCGGAACGACAGCAGGCCCTGGGCATACCGGGTCGGGTCCTGCTCGCCGAGCGTCGACCCCACCATGTGGTCGATCCAGCTCTCCCACTGCCGCTGGGTGCCGGGGCGGGTCGGGAAGAAGTTCTCGCCGTGGCACGCCATGCAGACCTGCTCGGCCACGTCGCGGCCCGGCCCAGGCGGGTAGATCTCGTCGTAGCTCGCGTACTGGACCTCGCCGCCGGTCCCCCGCTCCATGGCGGTGCGACCGGCCGGAATCACCAGCGGAGGTGCGCTCCCAGAGAGCGGCCCCAGGGTCAGATTGACCACCGGCGAGTCGCCAGCCGCCACGGTGATGGTCTGCACGTCCGACTCCAGCCGCTTGGTGCTGGCGCTGACCTCGTAGGTGCCCGGGAACAAAGCCACGGCCCGGAACTGTCCACCGTTGGTGTAGACCTGGTAGACGATGCCACGGTCGGCGTTCCGCAGATAGACCTGCGCGGCCTGGAACGCCTCTGACGACGAGACCGTCCCGGTGACACTGGCCGAGCCCGGCACCTGTGCCTGTGCGCCTGCCACGGTCAGCAGGCTGATGCCAATCGCGGCGACACACAGCCGAAGCCCGGCGCCGACGACGCCTTTCTTGCGTACACAGCTCATCGTTCTCTCCTCGTGAGGTCTGAAATGATGTGCCGAGAATGCCCGGAAGCGAAGGTCGGGTCAAGTCCCGGTCAACGCGGAGGGCGCGGCACGAGCGTCGGCGTCCGGTCGCGGTAGGCCTGATACTCGGGCAGGTCGCCCCATCGTGCTTCCCCTCTCGCCTCGAGCAGCGGCACGCCACTGACCTTGGTCAGCAGGAGGTACACGAACACAGGGGAGATCAGCGTGAGGTGTTGCCAGCCTCGCAAGGCCGGAAGGGCGACCACCGCGACGCCGACCCAGAGCAGGATCTCGCCGAAGTAGTTGGGGTGCCTCGACCAGGCCCACAGGCCGGTGGCGATGAACGTCCCCTTGTTCGCCGGATCTCGGCGAAAGCGCGCCTTCTGCCGGTCGGCGGCCACCTCGATGCCTAAGCCGGACAGCCAGATGACGAGACCTGCCGCCGCGACCGGACCGAGTGGCTCGATCCGCATGGCGGTCATCGCGGCCAGCGCCGCCGAGATGGTCAGCAGCACCCACAACCCCTGCAGGGTCCAGGTCAGCAGGAACCGTGGAAAGCTGGGCTTGAGCTCGTCGAACCGGCCATCATGACCATCGCGCCGGATGCGCAAGAACAGAAAGCTCCCGAGACGAACGGCCCACACCGCCACCATGCCCGCCAGCAGCAATGAACGCAGGTCGCCACCGAGCGTCATCATCAGCGCCACGGCGACCACGGTCAGATAGGTCAGACTGCCGGTCAAGTCGAAGAAGCGCTCAGTCTGCCAGATGTAGGCAGGGATGAAGACGAGCCAGTTGATGCCGAACGCCAGCAGCCCGCACACCGCGAACAGTGGCATGCCGGGCACCCACACGCCGTGCTGGCTGCCCGCCCAGCTGACCACGGCGGCCACCAGCACGCTGACGGCCACGGCGGCCAGACTGCGCCGCGCTCGCTCGTCCATGGGTCAAGCATAGCCCGCGGCCGGCCGCCGGTCAGCGCCTTCGCCCAGGTTCTGGGCGACCGCGTGCTCCGCTTCTGGGCAACAATGACGCATGCTCTTCGGCGTCCGGGTCG
>CAJWMX010000113.1 GCA_913043805.1 uncultured Acidobacteriota bacterium
AACCTGGCTCCGAACAGGACCCGCCGTCCGTCGGCGACTAACCGCCAGGATCGCGACGATCACGCTCCCGAAGAACCACCGCAGGCCGAGCCAGATAGTCACACTCAGCGAAGACGGGGCTTGGTCGTCGTTGACGTCACCATCGAAGGCTGGATGGCCGGTCGATCGGTGAGCTTCATCGCCTGCAGGCGCACCCGCATCCGACTGACTGGCACCCCCCGTTCGCCGCACGTCCGTTCGAGCGTCGCGAGTCGCGACGGCTCGACGTCGGTACTCAACACCACGCCGGACGCACCACCGTTCAACGCCTCTTCGAGCCGCTCGATCCCACCCAGCACGGTGAACCCAAGCACGGTGCGCCCGTGCATCACCGGATTGTCATCGAGGAAGCTGACCGGTTGATGGCCGTACTGACGGTTGTTCAGCAGCTCCTTGGCCAGCATGACGCCGGCATCGCCGGCCCCATAGATCACCACCGAACGTCCCGCGCCCTGCTCGCGTCGACGGCCGAGCTCGCCGACGGCCCGCACCGACAGGCGCGCCCCGACCAGCAGGAGGAGTAGCACGAGACCGGCGATGATGAAAATGGCAGCCATCTCGACGCTGGCGCCATCGACCAACACCGTGATCCCCGCCGCCAGTCCGAGCCCGACGGCGATCGCCCGCACGAACACCGTCAGGTCAGTGAGACCGAAGTAGCGCCAGACCCCACGGTAGGCGCCGAAGGTCCAGAGGCTACCCATGGTGCAGCCGATCACGACGGGCAACGTGTTGATGAACGTCGGAAACTGTTCGCTGAACGGTTCGCCCAGCCCGAAGCGCAGACGATACGCGGCATAGAACCCCAACGACACTAGCATGAAGTCGAGCAGGATCTCGAACACCCGACGCTTGTAGGTGAGCTCAATCAGAAGCGGCGTGTAGGACCGGTTCTGAAGCAGCTCGAAGTCGCGATCCTCGTAGACACGTACACGACACAGCTGCACGCCGAACAGCACCATCCCGATCAGCAAGAGCCCGATCAACAGCTTGACGTTGTCGAATCCGTAGCGTCCCACCAGGAACGCAGTAAAGCCGGATATTCCCGCCAGCGCGTAGAGGACCAGTACCGCGCCTCGCTCGGAGAAGCCGAGGGCCACCAGCCGATGCGAACTGTGATCGGTACCTCCCTGCGACGCAGACCGCCCGGAGAGTTTCCGCGACACGGTCACGAGGGTGGTGTCGAAGATGGGAATCAACAGGATCAGCACCGGAACGGCGATGACGCTGACGATGTTCGAGTCGACGTCGGCGCCATAGCCGCCGACCGTCAAGGCACCGACCGTGAAACCGACGAAGAGGCTGCCGCTGTCACCCAGGAATATCGACGCGGGATTGAAGTTGTAGACCAGGAATCCGGCCAGCGCTCCCATCACCGCCGAGGCGACGACGAGCGGCGGCGAGGGTTCGGCCCCCAACCCGGCCGCCAGATAGGCTCCGAGCGCGATCAGGGCGATGCCGGTGCAGAGCCCGTCCATGTTGTCGAGCAGATTGAAGGCGTTGGTCATCCCGACGATCCACAGGATCGTCAGCATGGCGTCGACGGTCAGCGACCCGGTCCAGGTTGAGCTGCCCCCGAGCGCCACCATGAAAGACGCGGCGATGATCTGCGCGGTCAGCTTCGTGGCGGGCCGAAGACGCATCCCGTCGTCCACCACACCCACCAGGAACATGCAGGAGGCTGTGCCCAGGATGACGATGCTGGGTGCGCCGAACACGAGGGCCACCGCCACGCTGGAGAGCCACACCCCGACCCCCCCCAACAGCGGCGTCGGTTGCTGGTGCCAGCGGTCGGCCTTTGGGGAAGCCACCACGCCCCGGTCCCGGGCGAACGCCCGGGCCAGCGGCGTCAGCAGCAGCGAGAGGGCCGCGGCCGCCACGAACGGACCGACCACCCCGGAATCAAGCAGGTTCAGCGCGGTCTCCTTCGTTGATCACCCGATCGGCACAACCAGGTCGCGCGCCGCTCCGCTGAGCGGCAGATCGACCCGGGCATTGCCACGGCGCTCGGATTCATGAAACGCGATCACCATCTCGAGCGCGGCGAGGCCATCTTCCGGGGTCGAGCTGAGCGGGCCCTCGCCGGCCAGTTCGACCAGCGCTCCTCTCGTCAACTCGACGATGTCCCAGACCGGCGCTTCGAACTCCACGGGCACCATCGGCAGACCGTAGCGGGTCAACGGCGCCGACTGATCCTCAGGCGACCGCGCTCTCACCGCCCACTCGCCGTTGAGCTCGTCAATCGTGATGCGGGCATAGGTGGTGGCCAGGGTGAAGAAGTACTGCACGCCCGTGTCCTCGCCGGAATCCACCAGCCCCCGGCAGCCATTGTCGAACATCACCAGGCCGTAGCCGGCGGGGTCACTGAACTGCTCGCCGCGTGGGTTCCTCGTCCCGGTCGGGTCGAGCGCGCCGGCCACCCACGACGGCTCGGCCCCGGTGAGATAGCGCATCAGGTCGAACGCGTGGATCACGAAGTTCCCGAGACCCGTACTCCCGGAATGAAAGTAGACGTGTCGCAACTCCCCCCACTCGCCGGAGCGCAGTCGACCCAGGAGACGGGCATAGCCGTCACTCCACCGCCGGATATGGTTCACGGCAACACGGGCGCCCGTCCGGCGAGCGGCGTCGAGGACCCGCTCGGCGTCGGCGAGCGAGGTCGCCATCGGCTTCTCACAGAGGACGCGCTGCACACCGGCCTCGAGCGCAGCCACCGTGATCTCGGCATGCGTCGGACCGTTGGACACGACACTCAGAAGGTCGAGCTGCTCCTGCTCGAGCATACGACCAACGTCGTCGTAGATCTGTTCCGGTCGCAGATCGGGCGCCGACTCGCCCACCCGTTCTGGACGTTGGTCGCACACAGCCACGACGTCGATGTCCGTGCCCGCGTAGGCGCGGTAGTGCCGCTGCCCCATCCCGCCGAATCCCACGATACCTGCTCTCATGACGCCTCGACGGTGACGACGGCGAACAAGGTGTCGCAGAGGAATCGCGCGATGAGATCGTCTGCGTAAGCCTGCTTCAGACGATCTCCGAAAATATGGTCGTATCTACCCATCCCGCCTGGTCGTCCGGCCATCATCCAGTGCATGTGGTTGGACAGGTCGTACCGTTGTTTCGGCAAAATCTCATACTTCGGTAGCCCAGCCTTCTCGAAGAGCCGTCCCAACGTGTCCTTCGAGTAGTAGAACTGGTGGGCTGGGGTGAAGTAGAAGTTGTTGAACTTCGGGATGTCGTAGGTCGAGAGCAACACGTCGTCGACGTTGGGCACGACGATCATGATCGAACCGCCTGGCCGGCAGACGCGTCGTGCCTGAGCCAGGAACTCCATCGGCTCGCCAAGATGTTCGAGCACGAAGAAGGCGAACAACCGGTCCACCGAGGCCTCGGGCATCTCCTCGAGCCGGTCATGAATGGGAATGCCGATCTGCTCGCAGTACTGTCGTAGCTCGAGGTGGGTTTCGAGCCCAGCCACAGACCGGACCTGACCTTTGATCACGGCCAGAAAGTAGCCGGACGCGCATCCGATCTCCACACAGTCGTCGGACGCCTGCAGCCAGGGCGACACCCAATCCTGATACATCCGGGCATCGTCTTGCCGTGCCTCGAACAGATCGGCGGGAGTGGTGTTCTTCTCCTGGCTGTAGATGATGCCGTATTCCTCTTCGTAGAACTTCCGCTCCTCCTCCGGGCTCATCGGAGGATGGATGAAGACCAGCGAGCAGTTCGCGCAGCGGTACCCCGTCTTCTCGATCGGGTAGCGGAACTCTCGGGCCACGACTTCGTGGTCGGTCCCTCCGCAGAGATAACAACGTGGCGTTTCGTCGGTGCTCATCGGTTCAGACCTTCCGCTCGCTCCCCGTGGCGTCCGCCACGCTTCTGGCCCAATCGACCATCTCCGGGATCCCGCGCTCGAGCGCGATCTCCGGGTGCCATCCAAGTTCGTTGCGTATCAGGCTGATATCGGCAACGCTGCCGTGCATGTCACCTGGCGTGCCGTCGGCGGCCGTCATCGGGCACTCAGCCGCCGGGTGACCGAAGGCCTGCCCAAGCTGGTCCAGCAGCTGGGCGACCGTCGTCTTGCGGCCCGTGCCCAGATTGTAGAGGCGGTCGACGGGCCCCTCGGTATCGAGCGCGGCGAGCCAGGCAGAGGCGACGTCGTCCACATGCACGAAGTCCCGATAACGGTCCAGGGCGCCTTTCACCACCACCGACTCACCCCGCAGGAGATACGCCAGGTAGATGCTGACCATGCCCTGTCTGAGGTTGTCCAGGTTCTGCCCAGGTCCATACACGTTGAACATCCGGAAGGTGGTCGTCTGCAGACCGCGGTCGGCAAAGAACCGCACCGCCGCCTCACCGGCGACCTTGGACACGCCGTAGTAGGAGCGTGGACGCGCCGGCGCGCTTTCGAGCACCGGTCCTTCGACCGGCCCATACACGGCCATCGAGCTCGCATGCAGGAACTTGCCCACACCGGTGGCCTCGGCCCACTGCAGTAGCAGCAAGGTCCCTCTGGCGTTGACGTCGAAGTCTCGGGCCGGGTTCAGATGCGAGATCTCGCCCGACGACTGCGCCCCCAGATGCAGCACCGCGTTGAACGACCCCTCGAGGCCTTCGGCGTAGGTCCGCTCGGCGGACAGATCGGCGACAACCAGGGTCGCCCCGTCGGGCGCCGTCCGCGCCGACGAGGTGGACAGATCGTCGAGCACGACCACCTCGTCCCCACGAGCCACCAGACGTTCGGCGATCCGGCCCCCGATGAAGCCGGCTCCGCCGGTTACCACGTACCTGCCCACCTCAGTCCTCCTCAGCCGCCAGGTCGTCCCACGACAGCAGCTCTCCGGCACCGATGTCTCGCGCCACGACGCGGCCGACGACCTCGGCCTCTTGCCCCGGCGGGATGCCTGAGGCCGGCCGCAGCCAGGTCAGGTCGGCGGCGACAAGACGCTCGCCTCGGGAGAGCGACCGGGAGACCGCGAGACTCCGTCTCGCCACGTCGCGGATCGGGCGCTCGCCAGGCTGGAGCGGCTTGTCGGCCACCCCTCGCAGCGGCTCCACTTCCCGAATGAGCCGCACCATCTGAGCCAGCTCATCAGGCTCGAGCGACAGCTGATGGTCGCCGAAGCTCTGCCCCTCACGTCGATACGTGAAGTGCTTCTCCACCACACGGGCGCCGAGCGCGACGACGACCCCCTCGACCGTGGCCGCCCGCTGGGTCCGTTCAATGACGTGATGCAGCATCGGCTTGCCGGCAATGTCCATCAGGACCTTGCCCGGCAACCGACTGGACGTCATGCGTGCTTCGATACTAGCGACTGTCTTCATGATGTGTTTATCTCACTGGTCTGCCCGACAGAGCTCGAGGACCCCCTCTCGGATACGGTCGCAGTTGCGTCCGTCAGCGTGGTAATCGGAATCTCGGCGCAACAGATCCCATCGGCAGTCGACGCCGTCGAATCCGGTAGCCACGCTGGCCACGACACGCACGAGGTCGTCAGCCGTCATCAGGACGAAATCGGACCCGTAGATGTCCGGGGGAAAGTACAGATCCTCTTTCCCCGTATAGCCGAAGGTAAACACCCGCTTGCCGGAAAGCACCGCCTCGTTGATACCGAACGACGCGTTGGCCGTGACGACCAGATCGCTCACCGACTGGAGTTCGAGCGTGCTGAAGTTCGTGTGGTCGAGGATCATCCGTGGATCCCGCTCGGCCGTCTGAACGATGGGCACTCCATAGGGATGCTCGAGAAAGGCGGTCCGACGGAAACGCAGAAAGACGTGGGCGTCCAGATCCAGTTCGGCCAGCCGACGAACCCCTTCGTGCATCTCTCGCCACTGAGGAGCGAGGCACGCCTTGGTGGCGGTGCTGGGGAACATCAGCAACACCAGGAAGCGACGGTCGCCGTAGAGCTCGCGCACCCGGGCTCGTGTCGCGACGACATCCTGGTCCGATTGAGTCAGCAGTGTGTCGAGCGACTCGCGACCGCTCCGCACCAGCCCGACGTCATCCCAGTAGGTTCCGTAGGTCCGGCTGTACAGCTCGCATTGCGCGAAGTACTTGTCCAGATGCACGTAGGCCAGCTGGGGCGCATCGAACAGCGACGCGGCGTGAGCCGCGCCCGCCACTTTGCGGCCATGGCGGTGAGCGACAAGCGTGTGAATGACGTGTCCCGGGTTGTAGTCGTTGCGCACGAACGCCACCCGGTAGTCGATGTTCCCCATCTCGAGGACCGCACGGAGATAGTGGTAGACGCCCTTCGAGACCGCTGACAACAGGGCCAGACTGACTCTATCGGCCCGCAACGGCCGCAACGTTCCGACGAAGAGGAGAGCGGCGCGGACCGCCTCGCGGACGAACCCCCAGGTCAAGGAGAACCGCCGACGGTCACGGAACGGTAGCCCCCGCTCGGCCATCGCCGCCTGGAACGTCTCCTCGTTGCCAGGCGGCAAGACCCAATCACCAAACAGGTGGAGAATGCGCCCCGGCGTAAGCTCGGCGCCATAGAGATACATGTCGTCGATGAACCGCTTGACTCCGGCCCGCACCAGGCCCGCGCCGATCGGGTAAACCCCCCAGGTCACCGGCATCACGACGTCGTAGGGGCCGTCGGGACGCCCCCGTACGCCCCGACGCGCATGGGCCACGAACAGCCTGAGTGGCACGAGCCAGAGCATGACACGCGCGGTCAGCAGGCGGCCGATGTAGCGGAGCCTGTTGATGCGATCCACCCCCTCTGGCACCGCGCGTCGAATGTCGTCAAGCTCCGGGTCGTCCCACCCGTCGTCGAGCGGCGCTTCGGGCACCACCGTCACGGGCGTTTCGGTCCGCGCCAGATCCCGCGCCACGAAGGCGAACAGGCGCCAGCGCGGATCAACCAGTACCAGGAACCCTTGGAGATACCGCACCAGCACCGGGTCGTCACCCACGACCCGACGCAGCGTGCGGATCAGCGGCTGTTCGAAGAGACTGGGGCCGAGACGATCGATCCGGGGCGGCCCCTCCTGGTTGAGGCGGTACACGTGCGAGGCGACGAGCTCCATCGGACTCTCGAGGGTCTCGGCTTCGCGGTTCAGCCACGACAGCACGCGAAGGAATCGGCGCCGACTGCGCTGCGGATTGGACAGCCCGAGCCGTACCAGCAAGGCGCCGGGTCCCAGCCGTCCCCCGAGGACCTGGTCGACGGTGTAGGCCGGATCCATTACGTAGACCCGCCGCGCCCGGCGGGCGATCCGCCACACGCTCAGCAACTGCCAGACCGAGTAGCGCTCGAACACGAGCGCGCCAGCACTCATTCGATGGAGAAGAACGCCTTCAACTCGCGCAGTCCCTGGGTGGCGGCCTTGCCCATCGCGTCGACGGTGAGCCCGGCCATGTGCGGAGAGACGATGAGGGTGTCGCGATGACGCGCATACTCGACGAGGCGATTCTCGTCGGCTCTTCCAGTCAACTCGCCCTGCGTCACGTCGACCGCGGCGCCCCGCAGCTGTCCCGACTCGAGCGCCTCGATGAGGGCTGTCTCATCGACCAGCCATCCGCGCGACGTGTTGACGAAGTAGCTACCTGGACGCATCTGAGCGAACCGCGCCTCGTCGAACATCAACCGTGTCTCGGGCGCCAGGTGGACATGAAGCGACACGATGTCGCACTGTGGCAGCAGCTCGTCCAGGGTCTCCATGCGGGTGACCCACGGGTCCAGCTCTGACACAAAGGGGTCCAGCGCAACGATCTCGGCGTCGAACGCATGCGCGTAGCGGCTCATCTTCCGCCCGATGCGACCGTAGCCAACCAGCCCGAGCCGCTTTCCGCTCAACTCGATTCCGCGGAGCTCGTCCTCCACCTCCCTCCAGTACCCGGCCCGGGCCAGGTCGACGCCTCGCGGCAGCTTCCGGATCAGGGCCATCAACAGCGCAAAGCTGAACTCGGCCGACCCATGGATCTGCGCGATCACCTCGGGATGCTCTTTGAGTCCGGTGAAGGTGATCCCCCGCTCGGCGCAATAGTCGAGGTCGGTGTGGTCGGTGCCGGTCGAGGGCGACACGATGAGACGGAGCCGCGGCGCCGTCGACAGCAGTGCCCGGTCCAGTCGG